>NZ_KV818067.1:0-85973 GCF_001814835.1 Streptococcus sp. HMSC072D07 | reverse complement strand
ATGAATGTAAAAAAATACTTTTGGCAAGTATTCAAAGTCAATAGGGAATGAGTGATATTAAATTTGAGTAAAAATTATCAAAGGTTTTTAATTACTATTAGTCAAGCAGTTTACCCCCAATACGCAACGGACTACCAATTCCGATAGAATTAATTAAAATTTTTCCATCTGTAATCTTAATAATAACACTCCAGCTTGAGTTTGATATATTATTAAATCCTCCATAAACCTGAACAATCTCCCCGCCTCCTTGAGGTGTACCATTTCCTATCTTATCCCATTGTGTCTGTTTCCAATCTATTTGAACCGATTCGACTTTAGGATTTAAAGATTTTACAAACTCCTTAATCTCCTCTTCATGCTCCTTTAGATATGCCAACTGCTTAGCTCGTGGGCTTAGAAATAAATTTGTTTCTTGTGCTAGCCATGCTCCGCCTCCAAAGACTACAATGGACAAAACCAGCAAAATCAAGGCACGTTTTTTCATCTCTTTCCTCCTATATAGCGGAATCTAAGTTTATTATATCATGAATGTAAAAAAATACTTTTGGCAAGTATTAGAAGTCAGTGGGGAGTGAAGAGAATATTAAATTTGAGTAAAAATTATCAAATTTTTTAAAATTACTGTTAGTCAAAAATCCTTCCTCCCATTCGTAAATAATTGGCTAAAGCCATTGAATTAGGAATAATTTTGCCATTCTCAATATCAAAAGTAACATTCCAAGAGGAGGACTCAATATGATTAAAACCACCATATACATTTACAATTTCTCCGCCTCCTTGAGGGGTCCCATTCCCAACTTTTTCCCATTTAGTTTCATCCCAAGAAATCTGAACAGATTCAATCTTTGAATTTTTAGACTTTACAAATTTTACAATTTCTTCTTCATGTTCCTTAAAATAATCCAACTGCTTAGCTCGTGGGCTTAGAAATAAATTTGTTTCTTGTGCTAGCCATGCTCCGCCTCCAAATATTACAAGTGCTAAAATCAGCCAAAGTAAGGTACGTTTTTTCATAATGATGCTCCTTCAGATATATCATCTCCCTCTTACAATCCAAAACTCCTTAATTAAAAACAAATTACGGATCTATTGTTGCTTTAGAAATAGAAGATTGTCATTAAAACTAGTATAGCATAAAAGCCTCAAACAGCCTATTTCACCAATCACTCTTATTGAAGGCTTGTTAATAATCTGACCAGAAGGATTTGAGTTGAATGCAAAGAAACAACTGACTTTGTCAGATTGCAGCCACATTTGTAAGCGACTAAAGTCGCAACAACTGTGTCAATTGAACCAATTTAGTAAGAAAGTACAAAAAAGAACACCCCGAAAGGTGCTCTTTGTAAGTATCGTAATTCTTTCGAATGAACGTTTACTAAACTGTGACGCTTTACGAGCTTTTTCAAGCCTGATTTGGAAAGTACGAGTTTCAGTTGGGTTAAAAACTGCACAATATCAAGGATTTTAAGAACAATATCTACTTATTCATTTCATAAAATATGAATTAATAGATTCTAAATAGGGGAATTTCTTAACGCATAACTTTCAATCCTATTCTCTTCCTTCTTATCCTAATAAAGTTTGTAATATTGGAATAACAACGATAAATAGAACCGTACTTAAAGTCACTACATTCGTGGAGAATTCCACATCTCCTTTTCCCTGATTAGCAAGGATCGGGAGAACGGCTAGAGCTGGTGTAGCGGACTGAATCATAAAGGTCTTAAATTCTACTATCGCCATATTTGGTGCAAAGAACTTCAATACAAGAAGCATGATCAGAGGAGCTAGGATAAAGCGTCCAACTAAAGTGACAATTGTATCTTTATCAAAAGTAATAGTATTCAAACCTGCCTTTGCAAGAACGATACCAATATAAATCAGAGATAAGGGAGTGACGATATTTCCAACATAGGTTAAGGTGTTCGTTACGAAATCTGGAATAGAGATTCGGAGAAGCAAAAATAGTAGGGCGACAAGAAAACCTACAAGCGGAGCTGGTAGCAATTTCTTCCAGTCAAATTTACTTGTCTTCTTGCTTTGACCCGATTTACTATCGCTCGTCATCAAATACACGCCCAATGTCCAGGTGGAAATCGTATTGGTGATATAGTAAATTAAGAAATAAGGAAGAGCCTGATCACCAAAAAGAGCAACGTTTAAGGGTAAACCGATAAAAATAGTATTGGCATTCACAAAGGTATTAATCATGGTCCCTCGCCGTCCTGAACGGACCTTGAAAAGTATAACTGTAATATAAGCTACGATATAGCCCAAGATAAATGCCACAAAAGTATAAAGGAGGCCTCCAGAAAGACTGATTAGTTTATCTAGTGTTAGGTATTTCATCACCGACACAAAAATTGACGCTGGCAAGGCTACATTCATGATCAAACGAGACAGATTGGGACCAAAGTCATCTCCAAACCATCCCCTCACCTGAAGAATATACCCCAAAACAATAATAGCGATAATCGGAATGATACTTGTAATCGAGGTTAAAAAGAGTGACATAGGTATCCTTTCTAAATTACTTAAGTCCACAGCCCATACAAATCTGTCGCTATAGAAGGATAGACAGCAACAGGAATGAATTATCTATACTCTGGATACCACTTCAAATCACGAACTGCTTTGGCCATATCTGTTTCCTTAGCGCGTGCAAGACCTTGCTCTTGCGCTTTTTTAGCAACTGCTTCTGCTACTTTAATAGAAACATCTGCTACATATTTGAACGGCGGCAAAACAGGAGCTCCTGGTTGGCCTGGATTGACAATACCACTCAATGAGTGAGCCGCTGCTCCAATCATTTCATCAGTTAAAAGACTTGCTTCAGAAGCCAGCATACCTAGACCAAGACCTGGGTAAATCAAGGCATTATTGGCTTGACCAATCACATAGTCGACACCTTTATAAGAAACCGTATCAGCAGGAATTCCTGTTGCGACAAAAGCTTTTCCATCTGACCATTCAATCAAATCTTTGGCACTAGCTTCAGCTAGTTTGGTTGGATTTGACAAAGGGAAGATCATCGGACGCTCTGTATTTTCACACATAGCCTCTACTATTTCTTTCGTGAAGGTATTAGGCTGAGTCGAAGTTCCTACAAGAATGGTTGGCTTCACAGTCTTCACTACTTCAAGCAGGTCAGTCAACTTGTCTGCGTTACTAAAGTCAGCACGTTTCTTAGCAAACGGTTTTTGTTCAGGGGTTAGGTCATCCATGTCATCAAAGAGAAGACCTTGTTTATCAACCATAAAGAAACGTTTATAAGCTTCTTCTTCAGAAAGACCTTCACTCACCATTTCACGAAGAACACGAGCGGCAATTCCTGCACCCGCAGTACCACCACCATAGCAGAGATAAACTTGATCTGTTAATTTTTCACCACTAATATCCAGTGAACCAAAGATACCACCCAAGGTAACGATTCCTGTACCTTGAATATCATCATTAAAAGTTGGAATTTGTTTCCGGTATTTTTCAAGAATATTGGCAGCATTCAAGCGGCCGAAGTCTTCCCAGTGAAGGTAGAGTTTAGGAAAGAGACGTTCTGCTGTTTGAACAAATTGGTCAATAAAGTCGTAGTAACGATCTCCGCGAACCCGCTCGTGACGATTCCCTAAGTAATTAGGATTGTTACGAAGTTCTTCACGGTTAGTCCCTGCATCAATGACTAAAGGAAGAACCATAGAAGGATCGATTCCAGCAGCACCCGTGTAGACCATCAATTTTCCAACAGAAATATCGACACCATTTGTTCCCCAGTCACCGATTCCAAGAATTCCTTCTGCATCTGTTACGACAATGAGACGAATCTCGCGATCACCAGCAGCATTTTTCAAAGTGGCTTCAATATTTTCAGGATGATTAATATCAAGATACCCCGCATATTGCGGATCTACAAAGAGGTCACTGTAGCCTTCAATGGTATCTGCAATGGTTGGGTCATATACAATTGGATTGAATTCTTCCAAATGTTGAGAAAAGAGATAATAGAAGAGAGTACGGTTGGTATTAAAAATTTCCATTAGGAAAAGACGTTTTTCCAAATCATTTACTTTTGTTTGCATTTGCTCATAAGTTTGTGCCGCTTGTTCTTCAATGGTTTGAACATAAGGTGGCAATAAACCAATAAGACCTAGTTCCTTCCGTTCCTCTAAGGTAAAGGCAGTCCCTTTATTAAGGAAAGGGTTATTTAAAATATCATGTGCAGTCATAGTGCAACCTCCTTTTTGATAATATTATACCACTTAATATGTATTTTCAGTCGAACTTTGTTATTTAAAAAATACAATCGTAAGTGTATATGTTATAATGAGTCTAGAAGTAAAGCGTTATTGAAAACTCTTTATTCTGTAGATTATTACTCAAAGCACCATTTTGTGATTCTTTAACCTCTTTATGTTATAAATTTCTATACTCATAAGATTTTCGGTAATCGCTCTTTACCATCGGACAAATAAAGCCATACTAAAATATAAATTTATAAGGCAAATTACAATAGATAAATATCATTTAAGTTTTTTATACAATACTTCGTATTTTTTAAGGTGTTTTTTTGTCATACAAAACTTGTATTCTATTTATATGACAACTAAAAACTATTTACAACAATATATTTCCAAAAAAGTGAAATATTTTCGAACACAAAACAAAATGAGCCAGGAAGAACTTTCGGAACAAGCGGGACTTGGGCTTAAGTATATCAACCAACTCGAAAACCAAAATGTGAATCTGACCATTCACAGTCTTGAAAAAGTGATTGACGCCCTAGAGATGACCCCAGAGGAATTTTTCAATTTTGATAGCCTTGAATCAACCTCTGATAAGACTGACAATCTTTCACTCAAAAGAATCAACATGAAGATTAAACAGCTCCCTATTGATAAACGAGAAAAGATCTTGGTCATTTTTGAAAGTATCTTAGATAATCTTTGATATCCCTGACTCACTTATATTTTAACCAGCGAATACTCGTATAGTCAAATTGTAGGATACGGATAAAAAGTATTTATCTGGTGATTTCCACTTATTTTCCTTCTCCAACTAATGAAAGTGAGCCCATATGAATTTAAAAGATCTACAATATTTTTATGACCTCTGCCAGCTTCAATCCTATACGGAAGTAGCAAAACAACATAAAGTCAGCCAACCATCTATTTCTTATGCCATCAAGCGCTTAGAGGAATCTTTTAACTGCAAATTGATTCACCCCGATCCCTCGCATCGTTCCTTCAAACTAACTCCTCAAGGACAAATCCTTCTGAAGCATACAGAACTGATTTTACCTGAGGTCATTTCTACTCGCAAAGAAATTAATCGCTCTTTGGCGCATTGCTCTACTGTAGGATTCCCTCCTATTATCATTCAGTATCTTTTCTCTGTCTTAAATAAAGAAACTGAATTTGATTTTTTAAAAAAGGTACGTCCTATTCGTGGTGGATCTGTAGAATTATTAAATCTTCTCCTTAAGGGAGAACTAGATGCGAGCTTACTCGGATTGATTGAACCACTCAATCATCCTTCAATAGAGACACATGAACTCTTTCATAAAGAACTGTATGTCGTTTTATCTAAGAACCATCCTCTTGCCACTGCTCCTTCCCTTGCTTTTGCAGAATTAGTAGATCAATCCTTTATACTCTTAGACGAACACTTTGTTCATCTAAAAGCTTTTGAACTACTTAATCAAAAGCATCAAAACAAGGCAGAAATATTCTTTAAGACTGATGACATTGTCATTCTTAAAGAACTTTTAAAGAAAGGGATTGGCGTTAGTTTACTGGCTGATATCGCCCTTTCTGATGAAGATGATGATTTAATAAAAATCCCTCTAATACCGAAGGACCATATAACATTTACAGTTTATTACGCTTATCTCAAATCAGCTACACCGTCATCAGAAGTAGAGGACTTATTTAATCTCATTAAATCATATGAATAGAAAAAACTCTAACTATCAACTACCTGATAGCTAGAGTTTTTTACATTATAGGTAGTAGACTAAAGCACGAAGAAATAGGATATTATCAACGAATCTTTTCATTTACCTGATACCATTCAACGAGATTCCCAATTATAAATCTACAAAGTGTCGATAAAAAAGAACACCCCGAAAGGTGCTCTTTGTATGTATTGTAATTCTCTCGAATTAACGTTTACTAAATTGTGATGCTTTACGAGCCTTTTTCAAGCCTGGTTTCTTACGTTCAACTTTACGTGAGTCACGTGTAAGAAGTCCTGCGCGTTTCAATGAATCGCGGAAGTCTGGGTCTACTTGAAGAAGGGCACGAGCGATACCATGACGGATAGCTCCTGATTGACCAGCATATCCACCACCAACAACGTTAACGAAAACGTCGTATGAACCTACAGTTGAAGTAACCGCGAATGGTTGGTTGATAACAAGACGAAGGTCAGCGTGTGGGATGTACTCTTCAACATCTTTTTTGTTAACAGTGATTTTACCAGTTCCTGGAACAAGGCGAACGCGTGCAACAGCGTTTTTACGTCGTCCAGTACCTGCATATTGTGCTTGTGACATACTTTATTGTTCCTTTCCTTAGATAAGTCCTGAAATATCAAGAACTTCTGGTTGTTGTGCAGCGTGAGTGTGCTCAGCTCCAACGAATACTTTCAATTTCATACCTTGAGCGCGACCAAGAGTATTGTGTGGAAGCATACCTTTAACTGATTTTTCGATCAAACGTACTGCATTTTTAGAACGTAGTTCACCAGCAGAGATTTGTTTCAATCCACCTGGGTGGTTTGAGTGAGTGTAATAGATCTTATCAGTTGCTTTTTTACCAGTCAATTTAACTTTTTCAGCATTGATAACGATTACGAAGTCACCTGTATCAGTGTGTGGTGTGAATGTTGGTTTATTTTTTCCGCGAAGTACGCTAGCAACAACTGCTGAAAGGCGTCCAAGAGGTACATCAGTTGCGTCAACAACATACCATTTGCGTTCTACTTGGCCTGGTTTAGCCATGAATGTAGTTTTGTTCATGATTTCTCCTATATGAATATCGTTTTTGTTTACAGGGCGGATGTTCCGGTCCGCGGGGTATTTGAAAGGTTCCGGGGCCTTACAAATGGGGTAAACAATACCGTCTACTATCATACCAAATTTTACTACTAAAAGTCAATAGATATGAAAAATATTTTTGCCGATTTCAGTGTTTAACATCTAGAAAAACCTCGCTTTTGCGAGGCTCTCCTATTTATAAGCTAAGGCACGTTTAAAGGTTTTCCAGATTCCCAAATCATCTGTTTGAAGGACTAGACTAGCATACATGCGTCCGATAAAGGCTGTTGCAGTGACCGCAAAAACAACCGTTATGGCAAGTGAAATCCAGGCTTCTAAATCACTCGCATACCCATTTATAGCTCTAAATGGCATAAAGAAGGTCGAGATGAAAGGAATATAGGAACCAATTTTCAGAACTAAATTATCCCCAGCAGCACCTAGAGAGGTCACACCGACAAATCCTGCTATAATCAAGATCATCAATGGCGACAAGGCCTTTCCTGAATCCTCAGGGCGAGAAACCATAGATCCTAGGAAGGCTGCTAAAACAACGTACATAAAGAGGCTAACCAAGACAAACAATAAGGTATTGAGCGAGAAGGCCTCTCCTAGATGATTTAAAATTCCAGATTGTGCCAAGATAGGGATGTCTTTAAAGAGCAGAATGGCAGCCAGCCCACCCACGACGTAAATGCCAATATGAGTCAAAATCACAAGAAGCAGAGCCAGCATGCGAGCGTAAAAATAATGACTAGCTCGGATACTAGAGAATACCACCTCCATGATTTTGGTTCCTTTCTCGCTAGCCACTTCCTGAGCAGTGACACTAGCATAGGTAATCAAAATCATATAAAGGAAGAAGCCAAGCCCTGCGGCCGCAATGGTTTGAACAATTTTTTTGTTTTCCTTAGATTCATCAATCTTCTCAGTAAAATCAACGGTTTGACTCAGACGTTTTTCCTGTTCTTGAGACAAATTGGCTGCCGAACGATTGAGTTGGTATTGCAGTTCATTTAACTTATTGGTTACTGCTAGTTTGATGCCTGTTTCAAGAGAAGTTTCACCATGATAGACGGCCTTGAGGACACTGTCCTCTTGGTCAATGGTTAGGTAACCCTTGATTTTCTCATCCTTGATAGCAGCCTGGGCACTGGCTTCATCCTTATAATCAAAGTTGATACCATTGGTACCCTTGAGCCCTTCTTCCACAGATGGCACAGTTGTTACTACTGCTATCTTGCTATTCTTGGCCATAGAAGACCCTTGGAGAAAGCCGATTCCTACAGATAAGGCTAAAAAGAGGAACGGCGAAATCACCATAAAGAAGAAACTCCACGACTTGACATGTCGAAGATAGGTTTCCTTCATTACAACCCACATATTTCTCATACTTCCACCCCCGATTCTAGTTTAAAGATTTCATCGATTGTTGGAGCTTGTTGGTCAAAGGTCGCGATGTATTGACCTTGAGTGAGGATTGGGAAGAGTTCTCTTCCAGCGCTCTCATCATCTAGGATCAATTTCCAACTGCCTTGCTTGGTCAAGCTCACCTGTTTGACATGAGGAAGATTTTCCAATTCTTCCTTGCTTCGTTCACTTGAAACAAAGAGACGCGTTTTCCCGTATTGATTGCGAACTTCTTGGACCGGTCCGTGCAAGACTACACGCCCATCACGAATCATCAGGATATCATCGCAAAGCTCCTCGACATTGGTCATGACATGGTCAGAAAAGATAATGATTGCACCGCGCTCTTTCTCTTTCAAGATGACTTGTTTGAGTAACTCGGTATTAACTGGATCCAAACCACTAAAAGGCTCATCCAAGATAATCAAGTCTGGCTCATGGATTAGGGTGATAATGAGCTGAATTTTCTGCTGATTCCCTTTGGAAAGGCTCTTGATTTTGTCGGTCAATTTGCCCTTCACTTCCAATTTCTCCATCCATTGGGGGAGTTTTTCCTTGACTTCCTTGGCATCCATGCCCTTTAGAGTCGCCAAATAGCGAACTTGTTCAAGGACTGTCAGCTTGGGCATAAGGCTGCGTTCCTCAGGCAGATAACCAATCCGAGCATAGGTTTCCTGACGAATCTCCTGCCCATCCAGACTGATCTCTCCTTGATACTCTAAAAATTTCAACATACTGTGGAAAATCGTTGTTTTCCCAGCACCATTCTTCCCGACCAAGCCCAGAATCCTTCCTGGACTTGCCTGAAAATCGACACCAAACAAGACTTGCTTGGGACCGAAACTTTTCTCTAGATTTCTTACTTCTAACATTTTCCACCTCCGAGATATGTTGCACTTATTATACTCCTTTTTGATAGCCTTTACAACGATTTATGTCCATTTTATCGGATTATAAGTAGCAAAAGTATCCTATCTCTAATAAATTTAAGTGCTTCAGCGATAGCTTTAGTATAACTCATTAAAGACTTTCTGAGATGGCTTCCTCCTCAACTATCGCTTTTCTCTTCTGAACTGTCCTTTTGAAACTAAAAATCCACCCCGAGGGATGGATTTTAGACTATTAACGCACTTCTGCATTCACTTTTTCTTCGAGTGATGCTTGGATTTTTTCCATATAGCGTGCGACTTCTTCGTCTGTTAAGCTATCTTCTGGATTTTGGAAGGTCAAGCTATAGGCCATTGACTTCATGCCAACTCCCAGTTTTTCGCCTGAGAAGACGTCAAAGAGTTTGATATCTGTCAAACGTTTCACGCCTGCAGCTTGGATAGCGTCTATAACTTCTTGATGAGTGACTTCTGCCTTGAGGAGTAGAGCCACGTCACGGCTGACTGCTGGGAATTTGGTGATTTCCACAAATGGAGCAGCTGGTTGAAGGGCAGCTTCAATGGCTGAAAGGTTGAGCTCCGCTACATAAGTTTCTGGGATATCGTAAGCCTTGGCAGTAACTGGATGCACTTGGCCAAGGAAACCAAGAACTTGGTCGCCAAGTGAAATCACGGCCGTACGTCCTGGGTGAAGGCTAGCAATCTCAGCTGTTGCTGTATAAGTCACTTCTAGTCCCAAGCGAGTAAAGAGCGCTTCAAGGATTCCCTTAGCATAGAAGAAATCAACTGGAACTGCTGCTGTTTGGAAGTCTTTTTCTGCAACCAAGCCTGTCAAAGCAAAGGCAAAGCTGTTGATTTCATTTGGTAAATCTTCTTTTGGATTGCCTGTTTGTTCAAAGACTTTTCCAATCTCGTAAAGAGCCAAATTTTTGTTCTTACGAGCCACGTTATAGGCTACTGTATCCAAAATACCTGAGATCATATTTTGGCGGAGGACTGAACGTTCCACAGTCATTGGCCACATGAGTTCTGTAAGGTTACTTGGTTGAGCCGTAAACTCAACTGCTTTTTCAGGCGTTGTCAGAGCGTAGGTGATGATTTCTGTCAAACCTGCTCCTTCAGCGATGGTACGAACTTGACGGCGCAATTTTTGTGTCGCAGTCAATTCACCAGCTGTACCATCATCTTTTGGAAGACTAGTTGGCAAGCGATCATAACCATAGATACGGGCGATTTCTTCAAAGAGGTCCGCTTCGATGGTAATATCCCAACGACGACGAGGTACGCTGACTGTGAAGGCTTCAGCATTTCCAGAAAGTCCAAAGCCAAGACGACGGAAGACATCTTCCACATCAGCATATGAAAGCTCCGTACCAAGGACGCGGTTAACGTCAGCCAGAGTCGAAGAAACTTCTACATCAGAAGTATCAAGCGCTCCTGCTGAAACGATACCCTTACGCACAGTCGCACCTGCAAGTTCCGCAATCATGCTCGCCGCAGCATCAAGGGCTTCGTTAACAGTTGCCACATTGATACCTTTTTCAAAGCGAGAAGATGATTCAGAACGAAGGTTGAGGCGTCCGCTAGTCTTGCGGATGGATTTGCCATTGAAGACAGCTGCTTCAAGGACAACACGACTAGAATTTTCAGAGATTTCTGTTGTTTGACCACCCATGACACCTGCAAGGGCTACTGGCTTGTCTGCGACAGTGATAACTAAGTCATTTGTTTCCAAGTCACGTTCTTCACCGTCCAAGGTCACCAATTTTTCACCAGCACGTGCTTCACGCACACGGATGTCATTGCCTTCAAAGGTATCCAAATCAAAGGCATGCATCGGTTGACCAAAGTAGAGTAGGATATAGTTGGTCACGTCTACAACGTTATTGATGGGACGGATACCTTCATTCATAAGAAGGTTTTGCAACCATTGTGGACTTGGTGCGATGGTCACATTATCCAAGATACGGGCCGCATAGTAAGGCGCCTTGTCTGTCTCAATGCCTACAGAAAGGGCGTCTGCTGCAGATTCATTTGTTTCTGTTAAGGTAAATGCTTTAAAGTTAACTGCCTTATCATAGATAGCTGCTACTTCGTGAGCCACACCACGCATAGATAGAGCGTCTGCACGGTTTGGTGTGATAGAAAGTTCGATGATTTCATCATCCAAGTCTAGATATGAGAAGACTTCCTCACCTGGTACTGCATCTTGAGGCAAGATTTGAATACCATCTGCGAATTCCTTCGGTACGACCGAGTCAGAAATACCTAATTCACCAAGCGAACAGATCATTCCAAGTGACTCTAAACCACGGATTTTCCCTTTTTTGATCTTGTAATTGTCAGCAATACGAGCTCCTGGAAGAGCTACCATGACCTTGATCCCAGCACGCACATTTGGGGCACCACAAACGATCTGACGGGCTTCTTCTTCGCCAACGTTAACCTGACAGACATGCAAGTGTGTTTCTGGCACATCTTCGCAAGACAAGACCTCACCGACGACAATTTTTGAGAGACCGGCAGCTGGTGATTCGACACCTTCGACCTCAATCCCTGTAGTTGACATTTTCTCAGCCAACTCTTGTGATGGCACATCAATGTCCACCAATTCTTTTAACCATTTATAAGATACAAGCATAATTCTGATTGTAAGATCTCACAGAATAAGACCTTTTCAATTCCTTTCTTTTTCTTTGAGTCAGTCCTCACCATTCTCATCAAGAGAAAATAACTAGACTGTGTTTCAGGTTTCAATCTTATTTAAACTGTTCTGAAAAACGGACATCTCCTTGATAGAATCCGCGAATATCGTTGATTCCGTAACGGAGCATAGCGACACGCTCTTGACCAAGACCAAAGGCAAAGCCAGAGTAAACAGTCGCATCGATTCCACTCATTTCAAGGACACGTGGGTGAACCATACCGGCACCCATAATCTCGATCCAACCTGTTTTCTTACATACGTTACAGCCTTCTCCACCACACTTGAAGCAGGAAACATCCACCTCAACAGATGGCTCTGTGAATGGGAAATAGGATGGACGCAGACGGATCTGACGCTCTTCACCGAACATCTTTTGGACAATCAACTGAAGGGTTCCTTGAAGGTCTGCCATAGAGATGTTTTTCCCAACAACCAATCCTTCGATTTGGTGGAACTGGTGACTGTGGGTTGCATCGTCCGTATCACGACGGAACACACGCCCCGGTGAGATCATCTTCAAAGGACCTTTTGAAAAATCATGAGCATCCATAGCACGCGCCTGAACTGGAGACGTGTGAGTACGGAGCAAGATTTCTTCTGTGATATAGAAAGTGTCCTGCATATCGCGAGCTGGGTGATCTTTTGGGAGGTTCATACGCTCGAAGTTATAGTAGTCTTGCTCCACTTCAAAACCATCCACGACTTGGTACCCCATCCCGATGAAAATATCTTCGATTTCTTCACTGGTTTGTGTGAGGACATGACGATGCCCAGTCGCAACTGGGCGACCTGGAAGTGTCACATCAATGCTCTCGCTAGCTAGTTGAGCTACGACTTTCTTTTCTTCCAAGAGCTTAGCTGTTTCTTCAAAGGCTGCCGTCAAAACATCACGAGCTTCATTAACATGTTTCCCGATGATTGGACGCATCTCAGCAGAGACATCTTTCATCCCTTTAAGGATTTCCGTAAGCGACCCTTTTTTACCAAGGACAGAAACACGCAAGTCTTGCATCTCTTTTTCATTTTCAGCAGTAATCTGCTTCAAGCTAGCCAGCGTTTCTTCGCGAAGCGCTTTTAATTGTTCTTCAATAGTTGACATAATTCCTCCATCAGTCTCTCGTAGATAAAAAGAAAACCACATGCCAAAAACTCCACTCGGAGCGTTGACACGCGGTACCATCCGTTTTCATCTGACAAGTCAGACCTTCATTTCTAAATCCATGCGCAAGTGAATTCACCCAGCTTTCATATAGAGAGCTTGCAGTCACGGCTCTCCTCCCTGATATACTTCCCTTGAGTTACTAGTCTTGCGGATTCCTATTCAATTACTACTTAGTTTATCAGATTTTTACCATTCTTGCAAGACCTATCTCACTTCTGCTTGCCTTTAAATCGCCATTGGAAGCGAAGCTTGTCATAGAAAGGAAATTCGATAAACAAGACTCCCAAGCCCACACAGAAACTGGCAAGAACATCTGATGGATAGTGAACTCCCAGATAGACCCGAGATAGCAGCACACTGACTAGGTAGACCCCAAGGACGATTTGCACAATTTTTCTCCAAACCGGATCTTTAATCCGTTGACTGAGAATGACAATCAAAGTCCCTACCATCAGCGTCACTGCCAGAGAATGCCCGCTTGGGAAGGAAAATCCCTTCTCCTCTACCAAGTGTAAGATAGCTGGTCGTGGGCGCTGGTAAATATTTTTAAAGGTCACAATCAAAAGACCGGCTAAGGCTAGATTGCCCGCCATGAAGTAGCTTTCTATCTTCCACTGCTTACGATAAAAGATAAAGGCTGCGATGGCAACCCAGGTAATGATTACTGGGATATCAATCAAATGCGTAAGGGCACGGAACAGAACCGTTAAATAATCTGGCAAATCCCCACGAAGGGCAGTCTGAAGCGGTTGATCAAAACCGACCAGCGTTTCAGGATAGAACTTAACCATATAGCCAAGAAGGACGAAAAGTAAAAGGGCAAAACTGCCCTTCATTAAAAATGTTTGTTTATCTCTCATAATGTTTTAAGGTTGGTTTCAAGAGGACGTATAACAACCAGAATGAAACGGCAAAGATTAAACCTTCAATCAGGTTAAAAGGTAAAACCATGGTCATCAAGTAGTTAGAAAGTCCTATAATTTCTCTAATATCAAAGTTGGCAAACTGCGCGTATAAAGGAACCGCATAGACATAGTTGAGAACCAACATGGCAGAAGTCAATCCAATAGTTCCCGCTAGAGATGCTAGTAGGAAACGAAGGGTGCTGCGTTCCTTTTTCCAAATCAAACCAAAGACGATAACAAAAACTCCCAGAGCTACGATATTCATTGGCAAGCCAATGTAAGTATTCACTCCCTGGCTATTGAGAAGCAACTTCAAGAGTGATCGCAACAAGAGAATCCCGAGAGCAGCTGGCAAATCCATGACCACCAAGCCCACAAGGACTGGCAAGATACTAAACTCGATCTTGAGGAAGGTCGCCGCTGGCAAGAGCGGAAAGTCAAAGTACATCAGCACAAATGAAATGGCTGATAAAATCGCAATGGTCGAAAGTCGACGTGTGTTTGTCATAACAGGTTCCTCCAATTTTCTATAAAATCAGAAGAAGTTGGAAAGGATCCCTCTATCTATTCTCACTTTTTATATCCCAAAAGTTCCCCCTCACTCTTTTGAGCAAGCGGTTGCAATTCATCTATAAACTCATCAGAACAGACAAAGCCATTCTTTCGTCTTCTCCCATCCAGACTATACTGTCGGTTGTGGAATCGCACCACATCAGCTTGCGCTCGCGGACTTCTTTAACTAAGATATTTTGGATTAATCTAGGCGTCGCAGTCGAAGATAATACTTGAGTATATCGAGACAAGACAACGAAGAGTAAGCCAGAATAGCTAGTTAAAGTCACCGCCGGTCGGGAATCACACCCAGCCCTGAAGACCCTTTAATCATAACAAAAAACGCTTGCAAGTGCAAGCGTTTTGATTATTTCAATTTATCTGCTTCATAGGTGTGAACAAGCTCAAGACCTGCAAAGTTCTGCTGGCGGAGGGCTTCATAAACAATCATGCATACGGTATTCGAAACATTGAGGCTGCGAACGTGTTCATCGTTCATAGGAATACGGAGAGCCTTCTCAGGATGGTCTCGCATAAAGTCCTCGGGCAAGCCCTTGTCTTCACGTCCAAAGAGAAAATAATGGTCTTCGTCAGTCGATAAATCCACCTCAGAATACACTTTCTCAGCAAATTTCGAAATCAGATAGACTTGTCCTTTCATCTGAGACATGAAATCTTCCAAGCTGTCATAAAAATAAATCTCAAGCTTATCCCAGTAATCCAAACCAGCCCGCTTCATCTTTCGGTCGTCAATGGGAAAGCCCATTGGTTTAATGATGTGGAGGGGAGAATTGGTCGCAGCGCAAGTACGCGCAATGTTACCTGTATTTTGTGGAATCTGAGGCTCGAATAATACAATGTGATTTGTCATGACGGGTTTCCTTTTATCATTGCAAAAAAATAGCCACACTGCCCGGAGTCAAGCTCAGCAAACAGCGTGGTTAAGGCGTCGTTAACTTACCTCACAACAGGTTTGAAGTAAATCAGCGAAACTACTTCCTTAGTATAACACTTTCAGAATCATTGTCAATAGAAACGACTTGATTTTTTTACTTTTTTTGATGATATTTTCATGTTTGGTCATTCCTTTCTGAAAAGGTATGGCAAAAGAGCCAAATCACTTCAAATCAGAGACATTGTCATAGAAGTTAAACAAATGTAGCTTCAAAACTTGAAAAAAGTCTTTCTTCCCCTAAAAATCGCCTTAGCAAGTGCATTTTTTGCTAAAAAAGGGTATGATAGTTACATCATGAAAAAGTAGGTTTTTTATATGAAAATTGTCCTTGTTGGTGGAGGGAAAGTTGGTTTCGCCCTCTGTCGTTCACTGGTTGCAGAAAACCATGACGTTGTCCTCATCGAACAAGATGAGGCTGTCCTCAATCACATTGTCAGTCGCTATGATATCATAGGTCTCCTTGGAAATGGTGCTGACTTTGCCATCTTGGAGCAAGCCGGTGTTCAAGAGTGTGATATCTTTATTGCTCTAACCGAATACGATGAAGTGAATATGATTTCAGCGGTACTTGCTAAGAAAATGGGCGCTAAAGAAACCATCGTTCGGGTACGAAATCCTGAATACTCCAATGCCTATTTTAAAGAGAAAAATATTCTTGGATTCTCACTTATCGTTAACCCAGAACTCCTAGCAGCGCGTGCGATCTCAAATATCATTGATTTCCCTAATGCCCTCTCTGTCGAACGATTTGCCGGAGGTCGGGTCAGTCTCATGGAATTTGTTGTCAAGGATTCTAGCGGTCTTTGTCAAATGCCAATCTCAGACTTCCGTAAAAAGTTTGGGAATATTATTGTCTGTGCTATGGAGAGAGATCATCAACTGATGATCCCAAGTGGTGATATTATTATCCAAGACAAGGATAGGATTTTTGTTACGGGAAATCGTGTAGATATGATGCTTTTCCATAACTATTTTAAATCTCGTGCAGTGAAAAGCTTACTTATCGTTGGAGCTGGAAAGATTGCTTATTATCTACTCGGCATTTTAAAAGACAGTCGCATTGATACCAAGGTCATCGAGATCAATCCTGAAAGAGCTCGTTTCTTCAGCGAAAAGTTCCCCAATCTCTATATTGTCCAAGGAGATGGAACTGCAAAAGACATTTTGCTGGAAGAAAGTGCTCCCCACTATGATGCAGTCGCAACCTTGACTGGGGTTGATGAGGAAAATATCATCACCTCTATGTTTCTTGACCGAGTTGGCGTCCATAAGAATATCACCAAGGTCAACCGAACAAGCCTTTTAGAGATTATCCACGCGCCTGATTTTTCAAGTATTATCACACCAAAAAGCATCGCAGTGGATACCATTATGCACTTTATCCGTGGTCGAGTAAACGCTCAGTATTCAGATCTTCAAGCCATGCACCATCTAGCAAACGGTCAAATTGAAACTCTCCAATTCCAAATCAAGGAAGCTAATAAAATGACTGCCAAACCTCTATCACAGTTGAAATTGAAAAAAGGGGTTCTCATTGCAGCCATTATCCGAAAAGGAAAAACAATCTTCCCTACTGGAGAGGATATGCTTGAGGTGGGAGACAAGTTACTCGTGACGACCTTATTGCCAAACATCACCAAAATTTATGATTTGATTGAGAGGTAAAAAATGAATAAAAGTATGATTCGTTACCTCCTCTCAAAACTTCTCTTGATTGAGGCTGTTCTCCTCCTAGTTCCTGTTAGTGTAGCGATCTATTACCAAGAATCCAGTCAAGTATTTATCGCTCTCTTTTCTACGATT
Source organism: Streptococcus sp. HMSC072D07 (assembly GCF_001814835.1). Classification (GTDB taxonomy): domain Bacteria; phylum Bacillota; class Bacilli; order Lactobacillales; family Streptococcaceae; genus Streptococcus. The sequence continues at coordinate 68,559 of NZ_KV818067.1, read as the reverse complement.
GGAATTTTAGTCCTTCTTGGTGGTCTAGGTGTTTTACGGAAACCGAAAAATCAACGGATTTATGCCAAGGAAGGAGTCTTAATTGTTGCCCTCTGTTGGATTCTATGGTCTTTCTTTGGTGGCCTCCCCTTTGTCTTTTCAGGACAAATCCCCAGCATTATCGATGCCTTCTTTGAAATCAGTTCTGGATTTACAACTACAGGAGCAACTATTCTGAACGATGTTTCCGTTCTCACTCGTTCCCTCCTCTTCTGGCGAAGTTTCACCCACTTGATCGGAGGGATGGGGGTACTCGTCTTTGCACTTGCCATTATGGACAATGCTAAGAATAGCCACTTGGAGGTGATGAAGGCTGAGGTCCCTGGACCTGTCTTTGGCAAGGTCGTATCCAAGCTAAAAAACACTGCCCAAATTCTCTATCTGCTTTATCTGGCTCTCTTCTCCCTTTTTGTGGTTATCTACTACTTAGCAGGCATGCCCCTCTATGATAGTTTTGTCATCGCTATGGGAACAGCAGGAACTGGGGGCTTTACCGTCTATAACGACGGAATTGCCCACTACGGTAGCTCACTCATCACCTATCTAGTTAGTATCGGAGTGTTGGTTTTTGGGGTTAACTTCAATCTCTACTACTACCTCATGCTCCGTCGGGTTAAGGCTTTCTTTGGAGATGAAGAACTACGAGCATATATCATCATTGTCCTAGTTTCTACAGGCTTGATTACGCTTAATACACTCCACCTCTACCAAGGTGTCTCTAAAAGTGTTGAAATGGCCTTCTTCCAGGTTTCCAACATCATCACGACAACAGGTTTTGGTTACGGAGATATTACCAACTGGCCCCTCTTCTCCCAATTTATCCTCCTCTTCCTCATGGGAATCGGTGGATCAGCAGGCTCAACTGCAGGTGGTCTTAAGGTGATCAGAGGACTTATCCTCTCTAAAATCGCAAAAAATCAGATTTTGTCCACCTTATCTCCTCACCGTGTTTTGACTCTACACGTCAATAAAACTGTGATTGATAAGGATACCCAGCACAAGATTCTTAAATATTTTGCTATCTATATGATGATCATTCTCTCTCTCATCTTTATCGTCAGTCTTGATAGCAATGATTTTCTAGTCGTGACCAGTGCGGTCTTCAGCTGTTTTAACAATATCGGACCTATTCTAGGTACAACCTCGAGTTTTTCCATCTTTAGTCCCATCTCTAAAATCCTCCTCTCCTTTGCAATGATCGCAGGTCGCTTAGAGATTTACCCAATTTTGCTACTCTTTATGAGACGTACCTGGTCTAAACGCTAATGATAATACAATTCCCCTTTTACAAGCTAGTAGAAGGGGAAATTTTTCTATAAAAAATGAGAAGACCTTTCGGTCCTCTCCTAATTTGTTTATTCTTTAAGAGCTTTCTTGTAACGAGCAAGTTCTGCTTGATTGGCCCAAACATAGTGACCTGGACGAATTTCTACCATAGATGGCTTGTCTGTCTCATAGTCATGTTGGTCAGGATCGTAAACTTTCAAGACCTTCTTGCGTTCCAAGATTGGATCTGGAATCGGTACAGCAGATAGAAGTGCTTGAGTGTATGGGTGGACAGGATTGTTAAACAACTCCTCTGTCTCCGCCACTTCGACGATAACCCCCTTATAGATAACCGCGATACGATCTGAGATAAAGCGAACAACTGACAAGTCATGCGCGATAAAGAGATAGGTCAAGCCCAACTCTTTTTGGAACTTCTTGAGCAAGTTCAAGACCTGCGCACGCACTGATACATCCAAGGCTGAAATTGGCTCATCCGCAATAACGAAATCAGGTTCCATCACAAGGGCACGGGCAATCCCGATACGTTGACGTTGACCACCAGAAAACTCGTGTGGATAACGGGTCAAGTGTTCTTTCAAAAGCCCAACTTCATGAATCATCTTTTGAACTTTTTCTTTTCGATCTTCTTCATCTTTAAACAAGTGATAGTTGTAAAGACCTTCAGAGATGATATAGTCAACTGTCGCACGCTCATTCAAGCTAGCTGCAGGGTCCTGGAAAATCATCTGGATGCGACGGATCAAATCTGATGATTCTTTATGAGATTTTTTCCCATTAATTTTATGACCATCAAATATGATCTCACCTTTACTAGTATTATTTAAACCAATAATGGCACGACCAATCGTTGTTTTCCCACTACCAGACTCACCTACAAGAGAGAATGTTTCTCCCTTGTTGATAAAGAAGTTGGCGTTTTTAACCGCGACAAACTTCTTACTTCCTTCACCGAAGGAAATTTCTAAATCTTTAATTTCTACTAATTTTTCAGACATTTCCTTCCTCCTAGTCTTCTAGATGAGCAAAGCCCATTTTATCACGAATCTTGTCATGCAAATCTGCAATGACTCCAGGTTTTTCAACTTTAGGAGCATTCTCATGAAGCAACCAAGTCTTAGCCCAGTGGGTATCAGTGACTGAAAACTGAGGTGCTTTCTGTTCAAAGTCAATTTGCATCGCATAATCTGAACGAAGGGCAAAGGCATCACCTTTCAACTCAGTATAAAGAGACGGTGGTGTTCCAGGGATAGAGTACAATTCTCCTTTATCGTCAGCAAGCTGTGGCAAGCTAGACAAGAGACTCCAAGTATATGGATGACGAGGATCGTAGAAGACTTCCTCAACAGTACCGTATTCTACAATTTCACCAGCATACATAACCGCCACCTTATCGGCAATACTTGCTACCACACCAAGGTCATGGGTGATAAAGATAATGGTAAAGTGGTACTCATTTTGCAATGTTTTAAGCAAATCAATGATTTGCGCTTGAATGGTTACATCAAGAGCTGTTGTTGGCTCGTCACAGATCAAGATATCTGGACGACAGGCAAGGGCAATCGCGATAACGATACGTTGACGCATCCCTCCAGAATATTGGAAAGGATACTCATCAAAACGTTTTTCAGCATCTGGGATTCCGACCTTGTTCATATAGTCGATTGCCATCTCTTTGGCTTCCTTAGCTGTTTTCCCTTGGTGTTTAATGATCACTTCAGTGATTTGGCTACCGATTGTATTGATTGGATCCAAACTTGTCATAGGGTCTTGGAAGATGGTCGCAATTTTAGCACCACGAATCTTCTCCCATTCTTTGTTAGAAGTAAGAGCGGTCAAGTCTTGTCCACGATAGTCGATGCTTCCTTGGGCAATACGTCCATTGTCTTCTAACATCCCTGTAAAGGTTTTTGTTAAAACAGATTTACCAGAACCAGACTCACCTACCAAGGCAAGAACTTCTCCTTCAATCAGGTCCAGAGAAACCCCTCGGATAGCCGTCAGAACTTTGTCACGAACGTCAAATTCCACGACAATATCACGAGCAGTCAAAATTACATTTTTTCCTTTTATCATGTCTACTCCTATCTATGTGTACGTGGATCACTAGCATCCGCTAGGTTTTGACCAACAACGAAAAGAGATAGGGATACCAAGATCAAGGTTGTCAACGGAATCCAGAACAAGTAAGCGTTGGTCGTAACGTTTTGTGAGTAATCTGAGATCAAACGTCCCAAACTTGGCACTGTTACAGGCAATCCCAATCCAAAGAAGGAAAGGAAGGCTTCATAAGAGATGAAGCTTGGCAACATCAAGGTCATTGTAGAAACAATAACAGATACCAATTGCGGCATGATGTTTTTAACAATGATTTTAAAGGTTGGTGTTCCAAGTGTTTGAGAAGCAAGGTTGTATTCCAAGTCACGGTAACGCATGATTTGGATACGAATCATATAAGCAATCCCAATCCAAGTTGTCACACTCATGGCAAAAATCAAATTCCAGAAACCAGCACCAATTGAGTAAGTCAAGACAATGACAATCAAGAGAGATGGAATGTTTGAAATAATGTTATAAACTTCCATCATGACGCGATCAACGGATTTTGAAATTCCCCAGATTCCACCAACAATAACCCCAATTACAAGGTTGATAAAAGTTGCAATTACAGAGATGAGGATAGAGTTACGCGCACCAAACCAAACCCCATCAAACAAGGATTTACCATTACTATCTGTACCAAACCAATGTTCAGCATTGGGTTTGATAAAACGAGCAGAAAAGTCATTGACCTTACTTACATCGTTGAAGTCAAAATCTGAGAACATTGGGTAAATAAAGCTCATCAAGATAATGGCAACCAAAATCCCCAACATAATGACTGTTGATTTTTTCTTTAGAAATTGTCTAAATACAGAACCCCAGTATGAATAGGCAGGAGCATCAATTGTTTCAGAGGCAAAATCGTCACGTTTTACGAACTGAAATTTTTCTTTATCGATTGTTGACATTATTTGCCTCCTTTCTCTGTCAATTTAATACGTGGGTCAAGCATGGTCATCCAGATGTCTCCTACAAAGAGTGAGAAGATAGAAATACATGTGAAGATGAAGACAAGACCAACTACCATTGAGTTATTTGATGCCTTAACAGAGTCAATCAACATTTTACCCATACCTGGGAAAGCGAAGACTGTTTCTGTCAATGTTGCACCACCGATAACCCCGATTACGGCACCAGGAATACCTGAAACCAAAGGAACCATGGCATTTTTAAAGATGTGTTTATTTGAAATTTCTTTTTCAGACAAACCTTTTGCACGAGCAAAACGAACGAAGTCCTGAGATTGCAAGTCGATCATGTAACGACGAATCCAGATAGCTGTACTTGGCGCACCCAACAAACCTAGAATGACTGCTGGCAAGACATATGAACGCCAATCTCCAGCCCCCAAGATAGGGAATGAATCAGGCAGACCAATAGATGAGCCAATCAAACGCACGATATAAACCAAGGCAATCGTTGGAAGGGCAAGCAAGAAGGTAAGGGCACCTGTCGAGAAGCTATCAATCCAAGTATTCTTGTGGCGAGCCATGGCAGATCCAAGTGGAATCGCAATCGCATACGAAATAATCAAACCGATCAAACCAGCAACCGCTGAGCTTGCAATCATTGATGGGTATTGGTAATTGCTTTCTGTAGCTGTATATGGATCGTCTTTACCATAGTTGGCTACCTCACGCGCGTCTGCTTGACTTGGAGATTTGTAGGTACGAGAGTAAATATCTACAGATGAAGTCTTTTTACCCATAGGGAATTGAACTTCTGATGTCTTAGTTTGTCCCTGACCTTGTGTGATAACTTGAAGCACTGGCGTGTTTGCATAAGTTGGGTAAGAATCTCCCAAGTTAATGTTCACAAAGTTTTGGTGTACAAATGGGAATTGATTGTTGAAATACAAAAGGTATTTGTGTTTTGTACCTGAACCAACCAATGACCAACCGATAGCAGGGTCATTTTCAAAACGAAGATAACGTTGCAAGTTTGGATTTTCAGGGTCTTGAATCTTGTTTGGATGATCAATGTCAATCAAGTTCGAATAAAATTTGAAAACACGTTCGAAAATCGGAATTTCACGCGTAGCATAGAATTGACCACTTTCTGAGAACACACCGAGTGTCCAACCATTTCCTAGTTGGTTGATGTATTTTTCGTAGATTGCCTTATTGGTATCATTGGCATCCACTGTTACAGATGAGTCCATCGTGCTAGCTCTTTCTTGCAACTCTTTGGTATCGTAGTACTCGATATAGCCCATCCGTTCATAAACGGTATTTTCATAATTATCCCGCTTATCCGGTGTCGTTGCAATCTTGTTATAGTTGGTATCCTGCTTGAAAATCAGTTTTCGAGGAACCATCGTATAGATAATTGTGTAGGTCAAAGTTGTCACCAAGAAAATAGACAACAATGAACGCAATACACGCATAAAAATATATTTCTTCATATCGTTTCCTTTTAAAATCCCAAAAGAACCTTCTCCTCATGGAGAGAAAGTTCTCTTGAGAGTTATTTATTTAACGTGATTAGCCAATTCTTTTTGAACTTTTTCGTTTGATTCTTTTTTCTCTTTGAGCCATTTTTCACGAGCCTGTTCATAATCAGCTTTTGTTACAACCTTATCTTGTAACTGAATATACTTGAAGTATACGTCTGAGCCCTTATCTCCAGATTGACTGTATGATGCAGAGAAAGGCACAACACGAGAAATGATTGGTGCAGCACCACTTGATGACATAGCTGGCAAGAAGAGTGAGCTATCTGTCAACCAAGCTTGGGCAGCCGCATATTTTTCATAACGAACATTCAAGTCACTTGTTTCTTTTCCTGCTTCATCAACTAACTTATCGTATTCTTTCAAACCAACTTGAGCCGCTGCAGCATTATCTGCACCTTCGTAACCCATATAGGTTTTTGTTTGTTCAGCATTCGTTGTTTTCAAGATATCAAGGTAAGTTGATGGATCTTCATAGTCAGGGTTCCATCCAACAGCACCTGAGAGATCCCAATCTTCTGCCGCAGCGCTTGCTGCATAGTATGTAATATTCTGTAGTTCATCTGTAGTGATTTGTTGGATATCGATGACTACGTTTTCTTCTCCAAGTACTGTCTCAACGGATTGTTTGAAGGATTGAATACGTGCGATATAGTTTTTAGATGTTTGGTCTACTGGGATATCCAAGTGGATAGGGAATTTCACACCTTCTGCTTCCAATGCTGTTTTAGCTTTGGCAAATTCAGCTTTGGCTTTATCGGCGTTGAAAAGTCCATCTTGACCATCCGCAAAGTTTACATTCTTCCATTCATCACCGTAAGCAGCCATCTTTTCAGTTACCAAGTCACCGAAAGTTTTTTCGCCTGCAGAGACAAAGTCTGGTTTCACAAAGAGGTTACGAACTGCAAGAGGAGCACCTTCCTTACCGTTAATTTGTGCTGAGTAAGAAGTACGGTCAAAGGCAAAGTTCAAAGCCTGACGGAAGTCCTTGTTAAGAAGGGCTTTCTTAGTAGAAATCTTCTCTTCATCAGTTGTCTTAGAAGTGTATTTGTAACCTTGACGGTCAATATTTACACCCAAACCACCAATACCTGGACCTGATGGAGTGTAGTAGATATTGTCTTTGTATGTTTCTTCTACCTTAGAGTAGTTTGAACTTGTTGGGAAGAGACGGGCATAGCTATAAGCCCCACTTGTAAAGTTACGTTCAATTGATTCTTGATCTGAACCATCATAGTAAGCAAGTGTTACTTTATCAAGATGAACATTGTCTTTGTCCCAATAGTTTTCATTCTTCACAAATTCGATAGATGACTTAGCAGTCAAACCTCTCAGCAAGAATGGTCCATTGTAAAGCAAGGATGTAGGGTCAGTCGCTTTACCAAAATCAGATCCTTTTGATTTTTCAAATTCTTCGTTCAATGGCCAGAAGATTGAGTAGGCCAGCTTAGAGTTCCAGTATGGTTCTGGTTTGTTCAAAGTGTATTCAAGGGTGTAATCATCAACTGCTTTTACACCGACTGAAGCAAAATCTTTATTGTTTCCAGCTATATAGTCAGCTAGACCTTTAACTGAATCTTCTGCTAGATACTTAGCTGCTGATTTATTGTCAGCTGCGTGTTTCAAACCATTTACAAAGTCTTTGGCTGTTACTTCAGCATACTCTTCGCCATCAGATGTCATCCATTTGACACCTTTACGAATCTTGTAGGTATAAGTCAAACCATCTTTTGAAACTGACCAGTCTTCTGCAACTGCAGGAACTAAATTCCCATACTTGTCGTTTGTGAAAAGACCATCGATACCATTTGAAGTGGCGACCTTAGTACTTTGTTTCCCTGAAATGAGGTAATCCAACGTTTCTGGGTCAGCTGTATAAACATAGCCATAATTTTTTGGCGCTGTTGAATCAGATGATTTTGAAGAACCGCAAGCAGCTAGTACTCCTGCTGCTAATAAAGCAACACCTGCTGCAACAAATACTCTACTTTTTTTCATGTTTTTAACTCCTCTTGAAAAATTTAGGCTTATTGGAAATTATAACATATATTTTTTAAAAAGTAAACGAATTTTCAGAATATTTAGGCGCATTTCCTCAAAAAACTTCTATTTGTCAAAATTTCTGCATTCTTTGTTTGTTTCTTCAAGAAATACTTTCTAGTCTGATCTTCTTTAGAAAGGGATTTTTACAAGCTTTTTCTCACTTCTTCGATCATCATCTGTTTTCCTAAATTGGATTTTAGAATAAGAAACTATTGACGGGAAATGATTTTCAAGGTATAATAATAAACGTTGAGGCGGTATAGCCAAGTGGTAAGGCACGGCTCTGCAAAAGCTTGATCGTCGGTTCAAATCCGTCTACCGCCTTTCAGTTCCTGAATTAACAGGAATTAACCAAATGAAAAGCTCGTAAAACCGGGCTTTTTTATTATTCCTAATAAGTGGGGACAACTGAACCTACCATCTAGATTTACAAAAAGCAGTGACTCAAGTCACTGCTTTATTCTGTTTCTTCTTCAGGTTCTAGTTCTGTGATTTGAACTTTTACCTTGGTAACACGTCCATTTTTCACTTTATCGTTGGTCAGGACGATTTGTTTGTTTTGACTGACCAGTTGGTAACTGATTTTCTCAGTGGTTGGAATGGTTCCTACTCCAGTTAGATAGTAGCCTGCGATGGTATCCACATCATCGCTTTCTAGTTCGACACCAAAGTAATTATTGAAGTCGTTAAGATTCATGGTTCCCTGTGCAATATAGGTGTCCTCACCGATTTGATGGACTTCGATTTCTGCTCGGTCTGTCTCGTCATCAATCTCACCGACAATCTCCTCCAGCAGGTCTTCCAGTGTGACCAGTCCAGCCATACCACCATATTCATCGAGCAAAATGGCCATTTGTCTTTGGGTATTTCGCAATTCTTTTAGCAAGTCATCCACAAAAATAGTTTCAGGAACAAAGAGTGGATCTTGTAAGATCTTCTTCCAGACAATATTTTCAAAGCCATCTGCATAGGCAGCGTTTAGTAAACGCTTGGTATGAATCAAACCAATCACATTGTCCTTATCCCCATCGTAAACAGGGATACGTGAGAAATTTTGCTTTAGAATACTTTGAATAATCGTTTGACTGTCATCCTGAATATCCACCATAAAGGCATCTGTACGAGGCACCATTAGCTCACGAGCCATTAGTTCATCTAGAGAAAAGATTCCCTGTAGCATTTCAATCTCATCTGCATCCAGTGTTTCTTCACTATTGGTGAGCATGTACTCTATTTCATCACGTGTCATCTTTTCATCAGCATCATCAAAGGTCATTGGCGTCACACGGCTCAATAGATTAGTTGAAGCCGACAGAAGCCAAACAAAGGGGCTGACAATTTTCCCCAAGCCAATAATGACTGGTGCGGTTCGGATGGCCAAGGTATCTTTCAGATTTAGAGCGATTCTCTTGGGATAGAGTTCCCCAAAAACAATAGAAATATAGGTCAAAAACGCTAAAGATAGAAAACTTGCAATAGCGTAAGCTGTTTCACTATTTCCCATCCAAGATGCGATTTCGCGTCCTAGAGTTTCTGCTAAACTGGCCCCTGACAAGATGGTAATTAACGTGATACCAACTTGAATTGTTGATAAAAAGTGGTTAGGATTTTCAAGTACCTTTAACAAACGAATGTAACGTTTGTCTCCCTCTTCTGCCTTTTGCTCCACTCGGGAACGGTTTAGTGACACCATCGCCATTTCAGTGGCTGAGAAAAAAGCATTTAACAAGGTCAAGATAAATAACAATACAAACTGTAGCAACAAATTCTGACTGCTCGGGTCTTCCATAGTCCTTCTCCTAAAATAGTATCTTGTGTTCCATTATATCATAAAATCCCTCAGGATTCACATTATTTTTCATTTAAAGAACAACTCCCCTGCCTCTAGAAGACAAAGGAGCTGTTTTTTTATTGTATCTATTGTTTCTAATCCGTCACTGTTACTTGCCCTGTTCGGTAATCAAGCTGGATTCCCTTTTGAACATTGGGGATTAGGACATTGAATTCCAATTCGCCATCTGAAGACTTGGCTTCGATTTGTGAAGCGGATGGAACTAAGTCCTCATTTGTCGCATAGTGGAGCGTCACCCGATAACGGACTCTCTTATTTTGGTCCAAGGCTTTTCTGACCAAACTCTCATAGTAGTTCTGACCTGTCGAATCTTCAGCCTGTGCTTGGTTTGCCCAAGCTGTCTGGACTGCAATGTTCTTGGGATTGCTAGTAGAGGCATCAAAACCATCCAATCCACCTATCAAGGCATAGCCCAGCAGGTGTCCTCTATCAACTGCATGTGTATAGGCTCCCTTTAGATTCTTGACCTGATGCCATCCTGGTGGCGTCCAGGAGGTTGAGCCGTTGCCTGTTTCTTCACGGTTCTTATACTGCCGAGTCGCTTTGGATAAGATGGCATTTGCAACAGTTGGAACTGTTTCTTTTCCCACTGTCTTTGTTTTATTATCCGCATAGGGTTTGCTTGAAACCTTGGCATCTAGATTGGTTTTATTGCCATTGACAATGAAGGCCCCTGCTCCATTCCACTCGAGATTACCCTTGATTTGGTTTTTGATTGACTCAGTTAAGACACTTTCAGCTAGCTCCTGACTGGGAGCTTCTGAAGCTTGTTTTTTCTGACTAACCTTGGTTCTAGGGGTGTTTGGCGCTGTCTGCATCTGCTTGATGTAGTAGCTTCCAGCAGCCAATAGTAAGAATAGAAGTAACCCTATCAGAGCTTGTCTTGTTTTTTTGTCCATTTTTCTCCTTATTTCTTTAGAAAAAGACTGGTCTCCCAGTCTAATTTCCTGTAAATTTGCTAATCAATTCCTGCCACTTTGCTGGAGACAAGATAGCCCATGGATCCTGTCCCTTTCCTAGGATACCATAGCCAACCATCAAGCCGATTCCTAAAGCCAGAAAGCCTAGCAATAGTACGATAAAAATCAACAGTAAACGACGGAGTACATAGCGTAAGTTTTTATTCTTCTTCATCATTTGCCTCGATTCGCTGAATCTTCGCTCCTAACTGAGCCAATTTCTCATGGAAACGGTAGTAACCCCTATCAAGGTGGACTAATTTACCAACAACTGTTTCTCCCTGCGCCACCAGACCTGTCAAAATCAAGGCAGCACTGGCACGAAGGTCCGTTGATAGAACTTCTGCACCCTGTAAAGCCTGTCCCCCAACAATACGAGCTGTGTCACGGATAATCTCTGAGTGCAAGCCCATACGGCGCATTTCCTCCAAGTGTTGGAAGCGATTCTCAAACACTGTTTCCACCATGGTGGATTCCCCTTTTGCGACTGTCATCAGAGCTGTAAATTGCGCCTGCATATCTGTTGGGAATCCTGGATGTGGTAAAGTTTTTACATGAACAGCCTTGAGATTTTCAAGTTGAGAACGAACACGGATGCCTTCTGATTCCTCTGTCACTTCAACGCCCATTTCAAGTAGTTTTGAAATCAAGGGGCGATTGTGTTCCCATACTGCATCGCGAACGAGGACATCTCCGCCAGTCATGGCTGCAGCCACCATAAAGGTTCCGGCTTCGATACGGTCCTGTACCACATTGTGGGTCGTACCATGGAGTTCCTCAACACCAGTCACTGTGATGGTTTCGGTACCAGCTCCCTTGACCTTGGCTCCCATTTCATTAAGGAGAATAGCAAGGTCAACAATTTCCGGCTCACGCGCAGCATTTTCAATGACCGTCACACCATCAGCTAGAGTCGCTGCCATCATCAGGTTTTGTGTTGCACCGACACTAGGAAAGTCCATGTAGATATGAGCGCCATGCAGGCATTCTGCCTTAGCTTCGATGTAACCAGCTGTCTGGGTGATCTTTGCCCCCATAGCTTCCAAACCTTTGAGGTGGAGGTCGATTGGACGACTTCCGATGGTACATCCCCCTGGCATAGAAACTTTGGCATGTCCTACACGAGCAAGGATTGGCCCCAAGACAACGATGGATGCACGCATCTTGCTGACATACTTGTAAGGAGCCTCCTCTGTAATGTCACCAGTCGCATCAACCTCGACAACATGTGCTTCCTCATCAAAGTCCACCTTGGCATTCAGACCACGAACTACTTGATTCATGGTGAAAACATCTGACAAGATTGGGACGTTCTGCAAGACTGTCTTACCCTTGCTTGCTAGAATAGTCGCTGCCAACAAGGGCAAGACTGCATTCTTTGCTCCCTCGATCGTCACACTCCCGATCAGACGATTATCTCCGCCTTGAACCACAATTTTTTCCATAGTTGTTTCCTTTACTTTTGATTTTATAATAGTCCTCTAAGTGCTTCTTGCCACAGTTGGTACAAACTGATAAAGAATGAACTCAAGATGTAGCCCATTACAATACTACAGAAGCCGACCAACAGACGAACTTTTTTTGTGTTAGTAGCAGTTACTTTTAAAACCTTTTCCCATCTTACAAGATCTTTTAAAAGGTAAAAACTCAAATAAATAAAGAGTATATGACTACTTAGAGTGAATAATAATTGAACCATTTGACTATTATACCATCTTATCCGCTTGCGCGCTAGTTTTCAATTTTTCTACGAATTAGGGATTGTTTTTAAGGTAATCAATTGCATCCTGCAAAGTCTTAACGGGAACGATTTTCATCTCTGTTTTGATCGTTTTAGCAGCTTCTAGGGCTGTTTCATAGTTGCTTTTCGCATTTGGATCTGCTTTTTTTGCTTCCTCAGTGACTGGATTGTCAGGAGCAAAAAAGATGTTGGCTCCCTGACGAGAGGCTGCAACTACTTTTTTGTCAATTCCACCGATGTCGCCAACATTTCCATCGCGATCAATGGTTCCCGTTCCCGCAACGACGCGGCCATTACGAAGTCCTGGATCTGCTATCTGGGTGTAAATAGCGAGACTAAACATGAGACCGGCACTTGGCCCGCCGATACCAGCTGTTGAAAAGCGAATTGGAACGTCACTGGTCACTTCCGTACGGTCAATCAAACCAATCCCAATCCCATTTTTTCCGTTTTCGAGAGTGATAATTTTACCTTCAGCAGACTTGACTTTTCCGTCTTCTTCATAGGTTACCTTGACCGTGTCTCCTAATTGTTGAGAATTGACATAGTCGACCAAGTCTTTTGAACTGTCAAATGTTTTGTCATTAACAGCCGTCACGGTGTCTGCTATGTTCAGAATGCCCTTAAAAGTTGAATTGTCCGTCACGGTCAAGACATAAACTCCCAGATACTTGAGTTCGATATCCTTACCAGCCGTCTTCAATCCTTGATACTTGGCCATGTTTTGAGAAGTTTGCATGTAGAACTGATTGATCCGCATAAACTCTGCATCAGTAGAGCCACCCGTAGTCTCCTTGGCACTTCTAATATCCGTGAAAGGTGTTAACCAAGCATAGACAAGATGCGATAGGGTTGCGTGTCGAATACCGACTGTCACAAACTGGTAAGCTCCTGCTTCTGTGTCTTCTGTTTCATTGACTTTCAAAACGCGACGAATATCTTCCGCTCCACCTGGAACTTCTACGTAGTATGGTAAAGGTACTACAAAGGCTAAAAAAGTCAATACTAGTGCTAGGATGACATATAAGGGCCATCTAGTTTTTTTCTTCATGTTCTAATTCCTCCACAACACTGTTTGGGACATATTGCTGAATCTCCTGACCAAACTTCAGAAGTTCTCTCATGGCTGAAGAGCTAATATAAATATGCTCTGGGCGACTATATAGGTAAATGGTTTCGATTTCTGGAGCCAGTTGATGATTGTAGTAATCAAAACTAGACTCGTATTGCAAATCGGTGGTATTTCGCAAGCCACGGACAAGGGTCTTAGCACCCAGTCTTCTTGCAACATCTACGACTAGTTGGTCATGAGAAGCCAGCACCTCTACATTATCTAAATGCGCCACCGCTTTTTCGACTGCTCGTTTGCGGTTTTCAACGGGGAGAAAGCCTTGTTTGTGGGGATTGTAGAACACCCCGACATAGAGCTTATCAAAGAGTTTGCTGGCACGTTCAATGATATCCAGATGTCCATTTGTCATCGGATCAAATGAACCTGTAAATAATCCAATTTTATCTGACATAGACTGTCACCTTACTAATCCCATATATTTTTTCCTTCCAGATGCCTAAGCAGGCGATTTCTTCTGGAAGTTCTACAGACTTATCGGTTTCACAGACAACCATGACCTCTTCGGAGAAAAGGTTTCTTTCTGCCATTTTTTCGATATCTGCAACGATTTGTTCCTTGGCATAGGGAGGGTCTAAAAAAACCAGGTCAAAGGGACCATTCACTTGCTCCAAGGCCCGTTCAGCCTCCATCTTTAAGAGCTGAAATTTGGAAACTTCCTTGGTCATTTGGATGTTTTCAGCGATGATAGCTTGCGCCTTTCGATCCCGTTCCACTAAGACAGCATGGGACATCCCACGCGAGACTGCCTCAATGGATAAACCACCACTGCCAGCATAGAGATCCAAGACACGACCGCCCTCAAAATAGGGACCTATCATGTTAAAGATAGCTCCACGCACCTTATCTGATGTCGGCCTCGTCGTCTTGCCTTCTAGCGTCTTGAGGGGACGCCCTCCGTAGATTCCTGATACAATTTTCATACCGTTTATTATACCAAATTATAGGCAAAAAGAGAAAGAAAACCGAACCTTGCGGTTCGATTCTCTACAAAATATTTTCGTACGTATCGCGAACTTCTTGAGGCCAAACACTGGTCTGAACCTCTCCGATGTGTTTCTTACGAAGAAGGAACATGGCCATACGAGACTGTCCGATACCTCCACCAATTGTCAGTGGGAAAAGGCCGTTAAGCAGGGCTTTATGCCATTCCAACTCCAGACGATCTTCGTCTCCTGTAAGAGCCACTTGGCGGCGAAGGGTGTCCTCATCTACCCGAATCCCCATTGAGGAAAGTTCAAAGGCACAACCAAGAGATTCGTTCCAAACTAGAATATCCCCATTTAACCCTTTGTAGCCATTTTCAGACTCTGTTGTCCAGTCATCATAGTCAGGTGCGCGGCCGTCATGAGGTTTTCCATCAGGCAACTCGCCACCGATACCAATCAAGAAAACTGCACCAAACTCTTTACAGATCGCATTTTCACGCTCTTTTGGTGTTAGATCTGGATAGCGTTCCACCAACTCTTCTGTATGGATAAAGGTGATTTGTTTTGGCAAGATGGATTCGATATCGTAGCGTGCTTCTACGGCCAGCTCTGTCAGACGAATAGCCTTGTAAATCTTCTCAACAGTTTCCTTGAGATAGGCGATATTGCGTTGACCATTTGGGATAACCTTCTCCCAATCCCACTGGTCCACATAAACTGAGTGGGTCGCGTCGAGCGAATCTTCGTCTGGACGAAGGGCCTTCATATGAACAAACAGACCTTCACCTTCACCAAAACCAAAGCGAGCCAAGGTGTGGCGTTTCCATTTGGCAAGTGAGTGAACGACTTCATAGGTTTCATCTGGAATCTGCAAAACCTTGACGGATACTGGATTTTCGACACCTGATAGGTTGTCCTGCATCCCATCTCCGACCTTGCTCAAGATAGGACCTTGAACTTCAACAACTTCTAACTTATCTTTCAAATACTGGGTAAAAGTGTTTTTGACAAAGGAAATTTCTTCTTGTTGATGAATAAAACTTTTCTTCATAAACAGCTCCTCAAAAATTAGTTAAAAGCATTATACACCTATTTCCAAGAAAAGAAAAGAGTAAATAAGAAAAAGTCAGTGCTCTTTTGAACACTGACTCTGTCATTCATTAATCGTTTCGACCAAAGATACGTAAGATGCTAAGGAAGAGGTTGATAAAGTCTAGGTAGATGCTGAGAGCCATTGAAATGACCCATCCTGTCGCTACTTGTCCTCGTGACTGCTCATAAACATAGCGAATCTTTTGGTTGTCCCAAGCAATCAAACCTGAGAAGACCAAGACCATGGCAATACTAATCATGTAGTCAAAGAAGCTATTGGCTAAAAATAGATTTACAACCATGGCAATGATGAGACCAACAAGCACCGCCATCAAAGCTCGGCCCATTCCACTCAAATCTTTCTTAGTGAAAATTCCGATTGCCGCCATGACAAAGAAGAGTAGGGCACTGGATACAAAGGCTGACAAAACTGTTCCCGGCGTATAGAAAGCTACGACAAAGCTAAGGGTAAAACCATTTAAAACAGAATAAACTAAAAATACTGGGAGAGCTGCTGGGCTATTTTTGGCAGCCATGCTACTTGCAACAAAGACTAGAGCAAGTTCTGCAAAAGTTGCAATCATCAACCAGAGACGGCCATGCATTAAAAAGTAGACCAATTGAGCCTGAAAGACTGTCAACATCAAAGCTGACACGAGAGCCGATAGACCAATCCCAAGTCCCACAAAGGCATAAACCTTAGCGTAAAATTGATTGAGACCTGAACGTTCTTGAATAATCGTTTGATTCATTCTGATTCTCCTTTTTCTATAAATATGTCTTGATTATAACAAAGATTTTATAAATTAGCTGAAATAAAACATCAAAATGCCTGCTGCAACTGCTACGTTGAGACTTTCCGCTCGGCCTTTCATGCCTATATGAACCAGCTGATCAGCACTCTCAGCCATCACAGAACTAATCCCCTGCCCTTCATTTCCCATGACTAAAACAAAGTTCTCTAGTGAAGAAAGCTCACGATAATCCTTTGAATCTCTCGATAAGGTCGTTGCCAGAATGGGCATAGCAGTCTTCTTAGTCTCTTCTATAAAGGAAGCAAGAGACATCCGATAGATGGGCAAGTGAAAATGACTTCCTTGCATGGAACGTAGGGTCTTAAGACTGTAGATATCTGCTGACTTATCTGAAACAATAACCCCTGTAAAACCTGCAGCATCCGCAGTCCGAATCATGGTGCCCACATTACCAGGATCTTGAACATCCTCTAAAAATAGATACTTGCCCTGATGGAGATCAGGCAGTCCCACTTCTTCTTTTTGAATCACTGCAACAATCCCTTGAGGAGTTTGCGTATCTGCCAAATCTAGCAAAATCTCCTCTGAAACCCAGACTGTTTGCGAAAAAGCGGCTAACTGTTCCTTATAGCTTTCCAGAGCAAAAATCTTCTCAATCGTCACTCCTGCTTGAACAGCTTCTTCAAACAAGTGCCAGCCCTCAATCAAATAAGCAGACTTTCGATATTTTTTTTGATGTAATTTCTTGGCATTTTTTACCACAGAATTGGCTTTTGAGGTTATAATAGTCATAGAAATATTATAACACAATCAAAGGGGTTTGGTATGCAAAAGGTTAGAATGATTGCCCAAGGCAGGGTGCAGGGTGTTGGTTTTCGCTGGGGTGTTTATACTTTAGCTCTTGAAATCGGTGGCATCACTGGTCGTGTCTGGAATAACGACGATGGCACCGTGGAAATTCTTGCTCAGGCAGACTCCTCTGCAACTATGGCAAAATTTATCCAAGAGATCCGAAAAGGTCCGACACCTTTTTCAAAAGTTACCTATCTAGATGTACAAATGAGCAACTTTTCATCCTATTCGGACTTCAAAGTCGCAAATTAGGTCTCTAGAACTATTGTATATTTTACAAAAAAACAGTAGAATAGAAAGGTATAATTTTTAAAGAAGGAATGAAAACATTGAAATCTATTAAACGTTTTGCCCTCTCTGCTATGGGAGTGGCTATGCTACTCGTCTTGACAGGCTGTGTCCAAATAGACAAAGCAACAGGACAACCCACAGGATTAATTTGGAATACTATCGGAGCACCTATGGCTGAAGCCATCAAATACTTCGCTACTGATAAAGGTCTAGGCTTTGGTGTGGCTATCATTATCGTAACCATTATCGTGCGCTTGATTATCCTCCCACTTGGTATCTACCAATCATGGAAGGCAACGCTTCACTCTGAGAAGATGAATGCCCTCAAACACGTCCTTGAGCCACATCAAACACGTCTCAAAGAAGCAACAACTCAAGAAGAAAAACTAGAAGCGCAACAAGCCCTCTTTGCAGCTCAGAAAGAACACGGCATCAGCATGTTCGGTGGAGTAGGATGTTTCCCTATCCTCATTCAAATGCCTTTCTTCTCTGCTATCTACTTTGCAGCCCAATACACTGATGGTGTAGCTAGCTCTACTTTCTTGGGTATCAATCTTGGTTCCCCAAGTATGATCCTTGTCGCCTTCGCTGGTATCCTCTACTATCTCCAATCAATTCTCTCACTTCATGGAGTAGAAGATGAGATGCAAAGAGAACAGCTCAAGAAAATGATTTACATGAGCCCACTCATGATTGTCGTCTTCTCCTTCTTCGCACCAGCCAGTGTGACCCTTTACTGGGTTGTCGGTGGTTTCATGATGATTCTCCAACAGTTCATCGTTAACTATGTTGTTCGTCCAAAACTTCGCAAAAAAGTTCGTGAAGAATTTGCCAAAAACCCACCGAAAGCAAGCTCGTTTTCAACTGGAGGCGGACGCAAAGATGTCACTCCAAACCAAGCAACTGCTATCATAACTAATAAGAAACATAAAAAACGCAATTCTGGAAAACAACGCTCGAGATAATAAGAAAAAAGCTTAGCTGAAATGCTAGGCTTTTTATCATCACAAAAGCCCGATATCTCCATCGGGCTTCTTTTTTTATCCATGAACACGTTTCATGTAGTCTTGGTAACTTTCTGTATCCATCAATTTCTTGGCATTCTTGACACGGTCTGCTGTTGGAGGTTTGACCCCTTCAAGTGAGTATGGAATTCCAAGTTCACGCCACTTGAACTCACCCATCGTGTGATAAGGCAAGATTTCAAACTTGTCAACGTTTTTGAGGGTTTTGACGAATTTGCCGAGTTCAATCAAATCCTCATCTCTATCTGTCAAGCCTGGAACCAGCACATGGCGAATCCACACAGGTTTCCCGATATCTGATAGATATTTTGCACAGGCCAAGATGTTTTTATTGGTTTGACTTGTGACAATCTTGTGCTGTTCTTCATTGATCTCCTTGATATCCAAGAGAACCAAATCTGTCACAGCCATGAGTTTATTAAACTTTTCGAGATAACGTGGTTTATTACGGAACGGAAGGGCACAGGTATCCAAGGTACAGTGGATTCCTTTTTCCTTGGCCTTGGTAAAAAGGGCAATCAAGAAATCAATCTGTAAGAGGGCTTCTCCTCCACTGACAGTGATTCCTCCTTTGTCTCCCCAGAATCCACGGTAGCGAAGGGCTTCTGACAAAACATCGTCTACTGTCCGTCTTCGTGATTTATTGGTCTCCATAGCCCATGTATCGGGGTTATGGCAGTACTGGCAACGCATCTGACAGCCCTGCAAAAAGACAATAAACCGAATCCCAGGGCCATCTACCGCCCCAAAACTCTCTGTCGAATGCACCATTCCTGTCACTTGTCCATAGTCAATTGTTTCTTCAGACATATCGTCACCTTCCTTGAAACCGTTTTATAGTTTTATTATATCACGAGTAAGGTGAAAAACAAGGTTTTTTTGTCTATTTTTTAGAAAGCAATCTGTTTTTCACTTTCATTTTCAATTTCTTTTACTGATCCGATTCAAAATCAAAACCATACAAGGTTGCAAAATAGTCCTCAGGACGCTCTGCACGGCGGATTTGACGGGCTTTCCCTTCTTCGGTATAGAGGATTTCTGCCGAGCGTAGTTTGGCATTGTACTGGTAACCCATGGAGAATCCATGTGCACCTGTATCATGAATCACTAGCAAATCACCGATTTCTGTATAAGGTAGTTCGCGGTTCACTGCAAATTTATCATTGTTTTCACAGAGTGAACCGACCACGTCTACCACTTCAACAGGTCCATCTGGATGAGTCAGATTGGTGATATGGTGGTAGGCTCCATACATGGCTGGGCGCATGAGGTTGACTGCTGATGCATCCACGCCCAGATAGGTACGGTAGGTTTTTTTCTTATGAGTGACTCTTGTGACCAAAGCTCCGTGAGGCGCCAACATAAAGCGACCTAATTCAGTAAAAATCTTGACCTGACCAAGTCCTGCAGGTGTGAGGACTTCCTCATAAACCTTACGAACTCCCTCACCAATCACAGCAATGTCATTTGGCTCCTGCTCAGGACGATAGTTGACACCAATACCGCCGGAAAGATTGATAAAGTCTAGCGAAATACCCAACTTTTCCTTG
This sequence comes from Streptococcus sp. HMSC072D07, assembly GCF_001814835.1. Classification (GTDB taxonomy): domain Bacteria; phylum Bacillota; class Bacilli; order Lactobacillales; family Streptococcaceae; genus Streptococcus. Next base: position 48,460 of record NZ_KV818067.1, on the reverse strand, counting down.
ATTTCAACAGCCAATTCAAAAAGCTGACGCGCCAACTCTGGGTAGTAGAGATGGGTCACGGTATTGGATGCTAGGAAAGAGTGAATCCCAAAAGTCTTGGCTCCTTTTTCCTTCAAAATAGCAAAGGCTTCAAAAAGCTGGTCCTTAGTCATCCCAAACTTGGCTTCTCCAGGATTGTCCATGATATCTGTTCCTAGCTCAAAAATGCCTCCAGGATTGTAACGACAAGAGATGATTTCTGGAATGCCTGCCGCTCGCTCCAGATGTTCAATGTCTTCAAAGGCATCCAAGTTAATAGTTGCTCCCAATTCACGCGCATAGGCATATTCCTTGTCAGGCGTGTTGTTAGAAGAGAACATGATTTCAGAACCGGGGAAATCCAGTTTATGGCTCATCAAGAGCTCCACGTAACTAGAACAGTCCACACCGCAACCTTCCTCTTGGAGGATTTTCAAGATGGCTGGGGTTGGAGTGGCCTTGACGGCAAAATATTCTTTGAATCCCTTATTCCAAGAAAAGGCCTGGTTGACTGCTCTTGCTTTTTCACGAATCCCCTTCTCATCATACAAGTGAAAGGGAGTCGGGAACTCTGCAACAATTGTTTCTAAATCTTCACGGCTGATAAATGGTGTTTTCATAAGCATCCTTCTATTCTGTTTGCAAAGAAAGGCTGGGACAATCGTTCCAACCTTTAGTTCTATCTCTTATTTGTCTTCGTCAAAGATATTTCCAATCTCAACATCGATGGATTGGTTCTTAACATCAATATTGGTTACTTTCAAGAGTGACTTGTAATCAAACTGCTTTTCACGTTCTTCTTGGGCATTGTCTGCAAAGACTGCAACACCAGCCAACTCTGAATCAAACTCACGCAAGAGACTAATCATCCCGTTGACCGTTCCGCCGCCTTTCAAAAAGTCATCCACGATCAAGACACGACTGCCTGCCTTGAGACTGCGTTTTGAAAGGAACATTTTCTCAATGCGGTCACCGCTGGAACCTGAAACATAGTTGACGCTGACCGTTGAACCTTCGGTAATTTTCAAATCACGGCGCACAATGACAAATGGAACATTGAGGACATTGGCAACTGCATTTGCGAGTGGCACACCTTTTGTTGCTACTGTCATAACGGCATCGATTTTTTGGTCCATAAAGCTCTTGGCAATGATGCGCCCAATATTTTTCAAAATGGCAGGTGTACTGAGCAAATCAGACAGGTAGATATAACCACCTGGCAAGATACGGTCGCTTTCTGAAAGTTTGTCACGCAAGTCTGCGATCATTTCTTTGGCTTCATGGCTTGAGATTGATGGTGTAAAAATAACGCCACCACCTGCTCCAGTCACAGTCTGAATATGACCGATTTCGATTTCCTCAAAGGCACGCTTGATAATCACGATGTCCTCTGAAATCGATGATTTAGCAGATTCGTACTTTTCTGCAAAGGTATTGAGACTTGTTAGTTTGTATGGATTATTAATCAAATAGTTGGAAATGACAACCATCCGATCACTTCTTCTTAATTTCATTTTTATTTACCATTCCATTTAATTTTGATATTTTATCCATTATACCACATTCACATAAAAAAACGAACATTATTGCGTAAAAAATGCTCGTTTTTCTTAAATCATTAATCTAAATCTGGTTTATAGAAGGAACGATTGTCCATAGCAAAGATTTTATTGGTCATTTCTCCTTTATCCACCAAAGCTAGAGCTGTTGACATCATCATCATGCTGGCATCTAGATTGTCAATCATATGAATAATCTCTGCCTCCATAATGCGTGGACGGACTGGACTTCCATACTCCAGCAAGCCATGGTGACTGAGGATGACATGGCGCAGTAGCACCACTTCTTCTCTAGTATCATCGATGCCCAGCTCCATGACTGTCTTGGTAATTTCGCTATCGATGAGGGCTATATGGCCGATGAGATTGCCTCGTACTGTATACTCCGTCTGGTCTGGTCCCGTCAACTCAATAACCTTGGCCAAGTCATGTAACATAATCCCAGCATAGAGGAGGCTCTTGTTGAGCTGAGGATAGATCTCGCTAATGGCATCTGCCAAGCGCACCATGGTTGCTGTATGATAGGCCAAACCCGTTTCAAAGGCATGGTGGTTGGTCTTGGCAGCTGGATAGGAGTAGAATTCCTTATCATACTTGGTGTAGAGACTACGAACGATACGCTGCCAGACAGGATTTTCAATCTTGAAAATCATTTGCGACATGTAGTCACGGATTTCCTTGACATCGACTGGTGACTTGACCTTAAAATCAGCCGGATCGTTGGGTTCGCCAGGCTGAGGTAGGCGGAGAGTAATTTGATTGACTTGAGGAGTGTTATTGTACACTTCTCGGCGTCCCTGCATGTGGACCACTTTCCCTGCGGTAAAGGCCTCGACGTTATGAGGTTGGGCATCCCAGAGCTTCCCTTCAATCTCGCCGCTATCGTCTTGGAAGGTAAAGGCTAGGTAGTTTTTCCCAGCACGCGTCTGTCTCAGGTCAGCTGACTTGATCAGGTAAAAGCCTTCAAACAGCTCATCTTTTTTCATGTGACTAATCTTCATATTCTTCCTCATCTTCTTGGAAATGGAGTAGATCAAGCGCAGGCTCACCTTCTGATAACTCAATGTGACGGAGCGTCCGCTCAATAGCTGTGGTACGACGGTTTAATAATTCATCAATATTGCCAGAGGCATGTTGGAGATGCTTTTGTGCCTTGACCAGAATGCCTCCGAACTTGCCAAACTCGGTCTTGACGCTGGCAAGAGTCTTGCTGATATGGTCGGCACTCTTTTGGATATTGAGAGTCTTGAAGCCAACTGATAGAGAGTTAAGCAGGGCTGATAGGGTACTTGGGCCAGCAACAATAATCTGCTCCTCCCGTCTCAAATCATCAAAGAAGACCGGATTGCGAACAATCTCTGAGTAGAGTCCCTCTGTCGGAACAAACAAGACTCCAAAATTGGTCGTCCGCGGTGGCGCTATGTACTTGCTCTTGATATCCTTGGCAAAGCGCTTGACGCTTGCTAGGAGTGACTTACGACAGCGTTCGATTTCGTCCTTATCGCCTGCTTCATAAGCTTCTTCTAAGCGGTAATAATCCGCCAGTGGAAACTTGGAGTCAATCGGCAAATAGACATATTCCTGGTTGCCTTGGCCAGGTAACTTGATGGCGTACTCTACTCGCTCGCTAGAGTTTTCAACAGTTGCAAATTCTCGTTCGTACTGGGCAGGTGTCATGATGTCTTCGATGATTTGCCCCAGTTGCAATTCACCCAGAATCCCTCGCGTCTTGGTTCCAGAGAGAACTTTGTTAAGGGCACCAACATCGCGGGCAACTGTCTGCATCTCTCCCAGGCCACGATTGACCGACTCTAGTTGCTTTGAAACTGTCTCAAAGGAAGCCTGCAAGCGCGTCTGCAAGGTCTTTTCCAATTTTTCCTCGACCGTCTGGCGCATTTGCTCCAAGCGTTGTTCATTTGATTCCTGCAGGGCTTGGAGACGTTGGTCAGTCTTATCTCTAGTTTGCAACAGATTATCTGTCATTTCTTGACGGACTTGCGTCAGGCCTTGGTGCAACTCCATTCGCACTTCTTGCAAACGGTCGCTGACAGCCACTTCCAAGTCTTTTTGATCCAGCTGGCTGGCTTGTCTGGCTTGTTCAAAGCGGTAATCCAGTTGATCTGAAAGATTGTCTGCCTGATCCTCCAAGCTCTTGGCTAGGTACTTGTCTTGCTTATCTTGCCTTTGCCAAATGAGAAAGAGTCCAGCTAGGTTGGCAATTAATAATAGTAGTAATACAGTCTCCATCCTACCTCCTGTCCTTGCTATGCAAGACAACCACATAGCCATCAGGGCAAGTCACCGAAACTTCCCTATCTATATATTCGTTAGAAGCGTATACTTTTTTAAAGAAAAAATTCTCCTCTGTCAATTCGTACTTGGCACCAAGAATAGTCAGCTGGCTATCCCGAACTGGCATAAAGGCTAGATAATCGTAGTCTGAACGGGGTTGAAGCTGACTGGTTCCTTCTGGACAATAGGCAATCAAGTTTTCCCCATCCTCAATCGCTATCTGGCGCATATAGGGTGCCAACTTGGGATTGCTAGGCAGAAAGACATTAGCCAGCATATGATCAATACGACCACCCAAAGCCCCAAAAATGGTCACTTGGGCTTGAGGATTTTTTTCAAAAATCGTTAAAAGTGCTAGTTCCAGATCCGTATCATCCTTTTCTGGCTGGGCTTGGACAAAATGTTGGGCACGTTTTTGAATCAACTGACGTTCGTCTGCAGTCACCGAATCAAAATCTCCAACTGCTAGGTCGAGAGGAAGGTCTTCTTCCAAGACCCAGAGCGAGCCTCGATCCACACCGACAAAGCAATCAAAATCCGTCCGATAATGACCGCGATCTCCGCCGGCAAAAACGGCAACCCTAGTCCAATTGTTTTCTGAGAGTTTGCACTCGTTCATTGACATCTCCCTTAAAGACATAAGATCCCGCTACAAAAACGGTAGCACCAGCTTCTTTAGCCTGAGAAATGGTTTGATCATCAATCCCGCCATCGACTTCAATCTCAAAGCTCAAACCTTTTTCCTCACGAAGGGCAACCAACTCACGAACCTTATCCATGGTTTCAGGCAGAAAAGTTTGCCCACCAAATCCAGGGTTAACCGTCATCACCAAGACTTGGTCCACTAGGTGAAGGATGTGCTTAATCGCCTCCACAGGTGTCCCAGGATTGATAACAACCGAAGGTTTGACACCAAGAGAGCGAATTTTTTGGAGGGCACCATGGATATGAGGCGTTGCTTCCACATGGATACTGATGATATCCGCTCCCGCACGCGCAAAATCTTCTAGATGATGCTCAGGATTTGATACCATCAAGTGGCAGTCAAAGACCATCTTGCTATGGGGGCGAAGAGCTTCAACCACACCTGCACCAAAACTGATTTGTGGTACAAAGTGACCATCCATGATATCGATATGGGCATATTCTGCACCAGTTGCTTCTAGACGTTTGATTTCACGTTCAAAGTTGGCATAATCTGCTGCCAGAATTGACGGAGCAATCTTGTATTGAGACATAGGTTTCTCCTTATTTTGGAATTTTTTTGCTGACTTTTTTATAGGTTTCTCTGCGATTTTCAATCTCACTGAGAAATTGCAGGTAGTTGTCAAAACGGAAGGTTGCAATGATTCCTTCTTCAACAGCCGGCTTAACCGCACAGGACGGCTCATGGGTATGGGTACAAGTACGGAACTTGCAGTCTCGACTGACACTGGCAATCTCTGGAAAGGCCTGATTGAGGTCTTCTGCTGTTGACACTTCATAATCCAGTGATGAAAATCCTGGAGTGTCCGCGATTTTACCACCATTGAGATTGTAAAAACTTACAGCTCGAGTGGTATGGCGACCACGACCTAGACTGTCTGAGATTTCTCCTGTTTCAAGATTGAGGTCCGGTGCGATTTTATTGAGGAGGGTTGATTTTCCAACACCTGTCTGCCCCATAAAGACCGTCACTTTTCCTGTCAACAAAGGCAGGAGTTCCTCTTTACTGGTCACAAAATCGTAACCAATAGCTCCATAGGTCTGCTGGTAAAAATCGAGTTCTCCCTTATCTTCTAGCAAATCCATTTTAGAAATATAAACGATAGGATGGATACCCTTGTGTTCTAGAAGAACCAAGAACCGATCCAGCAAATTGCTGTTAAAATCAGGTTCCTTGACGGACATGATCACCACGGCTTGGTCAATATTGACAATAGGCGGACGGACGAGACTGTTTTTCCGTTCATGAATCTTGAGGATATAACCTTCGGAATTTTCCTCGGCAGAAAAGTCTACCCAGTCTCCGACATAAGGTGTATGGCCTTTTTTACGGAAATTCCCACGCGCGCGTGTCTGGTAAACTTGACCATCACTCTCCACATAATAGAAGCCCGCCAAGGCTTTAATGATTTGTCCCTGCATCTTAGAGTCCTTGTCCTTTAAGCGCATCTGCCAGACTGGCAAACTCTTCCAAACTGAGAGCTTCCCCACGCACAGATGGAGATAAGCCTGCCTGGTCCAAAGCCTTGGTCAGCTTATCCTTGACTTCATCAGTTTTCCCAAAGTAGCCTGTTAAGTTGTTCCATAAGGTCTTGCGACGATGGGTAAAACTAGCCTTGGAAACCTTAAAGAAGAAGTTCTCATCTTTCACTGCTACAGCAGGCTCTGGACGACGCACCATTTTTAAAATGGCTGAGTCCACATTTGGGGCTGGCACAAAGACCGTACGAGGCACGATGAAGGCAACCTTAGCTGTCATATAATACTGCACAGCAATCGACAAACTACCATAAGCCTTGGTATTTGGCTGTGCGGAGATACGGTCCGCGACTTCTTTCTGCATCATAACCACAAACTCGCTAAAAGGAATGCCACTTTCAATCAAGTGCATGAGAATAGGCGTCGTAATGTAGTAAGGCAAGTTGGCTACCACCTTAATGGGCAGGTCAGGATTTTTGAAATTCTGAATATGCTGCGCCAAATCGACCTTGAGAATGTCCTCGTTGACTACTGTCACATTGTCAAAATCACGCAGGGTATCTGCTAAAATCGGTACCAAACGGTGGTCAATCTCAAAGGCCATAACCTCTGCCGCACGCTCAGCCAAAAATTCCGTCAAAGCACCAATTCCTGGCCCAATTTCAATGACATTAACCTGGTCATCAATCTCAGCCGTATCCACGATTTTTTGAAGGATATTGGTATCCGTCAGGAAATTTTGCCCGAAGGACTTTTTAAAGGTAAAACCGTGACGCTCCAGCACTGCCTTGGTCACGCTATAATCTGCAATTCTCATTTATTCTCTTTTCTAATATAGTATGCTTCCGGGGTATAATGATAGAGCAAAACAAATAAGGGAGTCTCAGTAATTCCTTCCAACATCTCTTTTAAGACCGCATCTGGATGGATAATCTCTCGTGTTTTGGTGAAATAAACACCGTGTTCCCCATTTCGATTACGGAGTTCCCAGGCCACATTATTTCCTTGAACAGACGGCAAATAACGTTCCTTTTCTAGAAAGTCAAAAAATTCTTTCACCGTCATATCTTCAGAAATCTCAAATTCTGTCTCATGGGGCAATACATCATCCCCAATACACACAGAATCTCTGTCAACTCGGATTTTCATTTCGTTCTGTCCTTATAAGTTTCTATTTTAACGCTATCAAAATAAATCTAAGTACCTCTATTGTAACACATTCCCCTTATATTTTCGGGTTATCTGGTTATTGTTATCACTTTTCAGAACTCTCCAAACAGATTTCGATATCTAAATTTCTTTCCACTCTTGAAGTAAGCATAAAATTTATTTTTCTAATTCTTTATAGATTGTCTCTTGAAAATGTTAGTTGTTCAAGTAAGGAATATAGTTTTGCTTGCCCCTCTTCTTCGTAAGCAGTTCTATTTGCTTTTACTTCCCTGCATTTCTCGTCATACAGAAAACCGTCATGGCCATCTTCTGTAGATAAGGCTGTATAGACTTTGGCCATTTCTTCAGGACTAATCGAAAATCTTGACTTGATTTTATACAAATTTTTCATAAAAGGGCTGAGGTGATCATAGCGGCGCATATCAACTTTGACATTGGTCACACGGATTGCCTGAACCTTGATACCTTTCCAATGTTTCTGCATATAAAGCGACAGCATCAACAAGGCTAGTTTATTCTGATAATAGGTCTTGGCAGGACTATAATGTTTTTGACCAGCTAAATTTTCAAAATCAAGCTTCATGAAAGGATAAAGCATCAGCCCTTGGGAAGAAATATTAATAATCCGACCACTTTTTGACTTTTCCAACAAACCCTTTAACAAGGTAGAAAGTAAAAAGGGAGCAACCACATTTGTCGCAAATTGCTTTTCTAATCCCTCCCTAGTCAGGATGGGCTTTTTGACCGATAAGTCAAAATCAGCTGCATTGTTAATCAGAACGTCTAAAGCGTCTTCTTTTTGAATATACTGTTCTACCGCTTCCTTGACACTTTTCATCTCAGATAAATCAGCCAAAATATAATCTACATGCGGATTTCCTGTTTGTTGACGGATTTTCTCACAGGCTTGCTCGGCAGCTTCTTTTCGTCTACAAAAGAGAGTTACCGACCAGTCCTTTTCAGCTAATTGTTTTGCAGCCTGGTAGCCAATACCACTATTGCCACCCGTAATAATCACTCTTTTCATTTCTGACTCCCTTAGGCTAAATACTTAGTCATCGCTTCTTCCACTTCTGCCAAGGTTATCCCAAATAACTCTAAGCGCTTGAGGAGTTGTTTGCCGTTGGAATAGCCAATTCGTAGAGCCTCTCCTAGATACTCTCTACGCCTACGACTGTCTGCTCCCGCCAAGAAACCTAGGCGAATCAAGTCACCACGACTGATGTCAAACTCGTTCTCGTTTTCAAATTGCTCTGTCACCTGAGCCAGTGCTGTTTTTAGATCTTCGTAGCTGGCGTGTTCGATTCCCAGAGAACGTCCCTTGGTCTTAGATTTGGGAACAGCCTCATCTCGCTTGAGAAAAGCATGCTGTACTGTTGGAATGGCCGTCATAATCATGCGACGAATGCGTTCCCCATTAAAATCTGGATCTGTAAAGACAATGACTCCATGTAATTCATGCAGACGCTGAATGCGTTCTATATCCTGGTCATTTATTGCGGAACCTCGTGTTTCATAGGTCTCTACATCAAAGTAACGTTTGAGATTGGCCGTATCATCGCGACCTTCGACCACGATTACTTGGGAAATTTTTTCTTTCATTACTTGCTGTCCAATCCAAAGGTACGCTCTGCATTTGCAGTTGTTACTGCGGCTAACTCCTCAGTCGTCATCCCACGCAAATCCGCGATAAAATCTACCACATAGCGTGTGTAGGCTGTTTTGTTTTCACGGCCACGTTTAGGAACAGGAGCCAGGTAAGGGGCATCTGTCTCAACGAGGATTTTATCCAAAGGAAGTTCCCTAGCAGCTTCTTGGATATCCGTCGCTTTCTTAAAAGTTACCACTCCTGAGAAAGAAATGGTCATACCAAGCCCGACAAACTTCTCAGCCCACTCCAAAGAACCTGAAAATGAATGCATGATGCCACCACGAGGACCAACGCCCTCACTCTTGATAATCTCATAAGTATCTTCTAGCGCATCACGGGTATGGACCACAAAAGGCAAATTCAAGTCCTTAGACAACTGAATCTGACGACGAAAAACCTGCTCCTGCACTTCCTTAGGTGCTGTCATCCAGTGATAGTCCAGACCAATCTCACCTAAAGCAACAACCTTGGGATGTTTTAGTTTTTCAAGCAAGTAAGCTTCGACCTCGTCTGTGTAAGTCCCTGCTTCCGTCGGATGCCAACCAATAGTTGCGTAGAGCTGCTCATACTCATCTGTCAATTCTAGGGCTCGCTCAATGGTCGGTGTATCAAAACCAACAATATTCATCTGTGTCACACCCATCTCAGCAGCCAAGGCGATTTCTTCTGCCTCACGTCCTGCAAATTCTTCTACATTTAAATGTGTGTGCGTATCAAAAATCATCTCTTCTAACCTCATTTTCTTCCATCTATTATACCAAAAATAGCATTCCTCGGCTTGTAAAAATATTCTAATGCCAATCATTCTCCCTTGACTGCCCTTTTTCAAAGCAGTATAATAACACTTATTGAAATTTTCATCAAAGGAAAAGAAAATGTTTAGAAAATTAAAATATACCTTTATCGGTCGACCACTCAAGTCTCTCACAGATGGTGAAGGGGGATTGTTAGGGAAAATGCAGGCACTTGCAATGTTATCCAGTGATGCCCTGTCTTCTATTGCCTATGGACCTGAACAAGTCATTCTCGTTTTAGTCAGCCTCTCTCCTCTCGCTATTTGGTGGAGCCTCCCTATCGGTATTTTTGTCCTCTTACTGCTCGCTAGCTTGACCATTTCCTATCGTCAAATTATTCACGCCTATCCTCAAGGTGGAGGAGCTTATATGGTTACTCGGGAAAACCTCTCCCCTGAACTAGGCTTGATTGCAGGGGGCAGCCTCCTTGTTGACTATATGCTGACAGTAGCCGTATCCGTTGCGTCTGGAGCTGATGCTATTACAGCAGCCATCCCTACCCTCCATCCCTACAATCTTCATATCTCTATTTTCCTAGTCTGCCTGCTCATGCTCTTGAATTTAAGAGGATTGAAAGAATCTGCCAGCTCTCTGATGATTCCCGTCTACCTCTTTATCTTCAGTACCGTCTTTCTCTTGCTTTATGGGTTCTTTCAACTATTTACAGGTTCCCTAAACTATCAGGCGACTTCAACCATTGGGCAAACCGTTCCGAGTCTTTCCATCGTTCTCCTATTGAGAGCCTTTACCAGTGGCTCTGCCTCTCTGACAGGGGTTGAGGCTATTTCAAATGCGGTACCATTTTTCAAAACTCCGAAAGAAAAGAATGCTGCTCAGACCCTGACCATCATGTCGCTGATTTTAGGATTTCTTTTTGCAGGCATTACCTTCCTAAACTACTGGATGGGCATCACACCTCAAAATGGAGAAACCATCCTCTCGCAAATGGCCAAGGGCATTCTTGGCGATTCATTCTTTGGTCATGCTAGCTACTATCTCTTCCAGTTCTCAACAGCCTTGATTCTAGCTGTAGCTGCAAATACTGGCTTTTCAGCCTTCCCTATGTTGGCCTACAATATGGCTAAAAACAAGTACATGCCCCATCTCTTTATGGAAAAAGGGGATCGCCTTGGCTACTCCAACGGTATCTTAACTCTGGCCTTTGGGGCTATGATCCTTCTTCTCATTTTTAATGGGAATACTGAACGCTTGATTCCTCTTTATACTATCGGGGTCTTCGTTCCCTTTGCCCTCTCTCAGACTGGGATGATTCGCCATTGGAAAAAGGAAAAAGGAGCAAACTTCTTAAAACCTGCCTTTGCTAATATCCTTGGGGCCATCATTTGTTATGCTATCGTTCTCATTTTACTCCTCTTCAGACTGGGTGATATCTGGCCATTCTTCCCAATTATCCTAGTCTTAACCTTCCTCTTTTTGTCCATTCACAGCCATTACCAAAAAGTGGCAAAACAACTACGACTCTACGAAGGAATTGAAAAGCGCACTTATGACGGCAACCTTGTCCTTGTCCTAGTAGGAAATGTTACTCGAGTAAGTGTCGGAGCCATTAACTACGCTCAAAGTATCGGTGACGAAGTGTTAGCCATGCACATTTCTACTAAAGAAACGGCTGAAAAAGACCAAGAAATCCTTCAGGAATTTGCCGATTACTTCCCAAATATCACTCTGAAGAATATCAATACCAGCTACCGCGACATCATCACCCCTAGCGTTAAGTATGTCAAACGAATCGCCCAAGAAGCTAAGCAAAAAAACTACACCGTTACAGTCCTTGTCCCACAGTTTATCCCTAACAAGCCTTGGCAAAATATCCTGCACAATCAAATGAGCCTCAAACTAAAATACGCTCTCAGATGGCATGAAGACGTCGTTGTCGCTAGTTACTCTTATCACTTAAAAGAATAAATAAAAACTCAAAATCAGTAACTTATATCTGGTTTTGAGTTTTTTGTATGTGACCTTTTAGATGAGCCCTCCGTGAGTTCCATTTGAAATCGGTGATTTCGTGGGCAATGCGCTCTTTAAAATCAAAAGAAAAGCCAGTAGACTCGAGTTCCTACTGACTTCTTTGTTGAATTCGTTTGGATTATGCAGCCAAAACTTTGCGTCCTTTACGACGACGAGCTGCCAATACGCGACGACCGTTTTTAGTTGACATACGGTTACGGAATCCGTGTTTACGCGCACGACGAAGTTTACTTGGTTGATAAGTACGTTTCACGATGAATACCTCCTCATAGATTTTGTATTCGTTTAGCCGGCTATAAAGTGATCAGTTACTAAACATACTTTACTATTCTATCTGATTCTTACCTATTTGTCAATAGCTCTAAGTAAATGTTTCCTGCTTTTCCCTATGAAAGCCTTATCTACGATACTGACTCAAGAAACGTGTCATCTTTTCTTGGATTTGCGCCAATTCGTCCACACGAGGAAGGTAAACGATACGGAAATGGTCTGGTTCCTTCCAGTTAAAACCACGACCATGAACCAAGAGAACCTTTTCCTGCTTCAAGAAATCAAGAACGAACTGTTCATCATCATCGATGCGGTACATATTGCGGTCAATTTTAGGGAAGATATAAAGTCCCGCCTTCGGCTTGACCGCAGACAAACCTGGGATATCTTGGATAGCATTGTAAATGAAGTTTCTTTGCTCGTAAATCCGTCCACCAGGGAGGAGCAATTCATCCACTGACTGGTGCCCACCTAGTGATGTTTGTACGACTTGCTGGGCCAAAACGTTAGAGCAAAGACGCATATTGGACAGCATATTGAGCCCTTCAATATAGCCCTTGACATGGTGCTTAGGACCAGACAAGACCATCCAACCTACACGAAAACCAGCGATACGGTGAGATTTTGACAGACCATTCATGCTGACACAGAAGACATCTGGTGCCAAGCTCGCCACAGGCGTATGCACATGCCCATCCATTACCATGCGGTCGTAGATTTCGTCCGCAAAGATGATCAAATCGTTCTGACGAGCAATCTCAATAATCTCCAACAAGAGTTCCTTAGGATAAAGGGCTCCAGTTGGGTTGTTCGGATTGATAAGAACGATTGCCTTGGTATTGGAAGTAATTTTTGACTTAATATCGTCAATATCTGGGTACCATTCTGCAGCTTCATCACAGATATAGTGAACGGCATTTCCCCCAGCTAGGCTGACCGCGGCTGTCCAGAGAGGATAGTCTGGCATAGGCACCAAGACCTCATCGCCATTATCCAAAAGCCCTTGCATGGACATAACAATCAGCTCACTGACACCATTTCCGAGGTAGATATCATCAATATCCACATTGGGGAATTTCTTTAGTTGACAATACTGCATGATGGCCTTGCGTGCTGAAAAAATCCCTTTGGAGTCAGAATATCCCTCACTATCACGCGCATTCATAATCAAGTCATGAATGACCTCATCTGGCGCTGTGAATCCAAATTCTGCTGGATTCCCTGTATTCAGACGTAAAATCTTTTCTCCGTTTGCTCGCATCCGCATAGCTTCTTCCAAAACAGGGCCACGGATATCATAGGCAACATGCTCTAACTTACTAGACTTGTTATATTCTTTCATCTTGTTTCCTCAATTCATAGAGATAGTAACATTATACCACTAGAAAGGGATTGCGACAAGTTTCCTGAAATGAGCAAGCAAAGAAAAAACTCACAACGACTAGGTTCTCACTGTCTAAATAACTAGAATGCAGAAGTATTTTCTCACATACCAAAAGACAGACCTAGAAAGACCAATGCTAAAAAGGAATCATACAAAAGATTAAACATGAGAAAGAGCCCCCATGTGACCAAATAGTCCAAGCGACCACTTCTCTTTGCAATCACAAATAAAATGATGTGGTAGACTAAGTGAAAGAGAAGAAAAGCAACAAAACCTGGATAGAGAACGGGTACGACTCTTTCCAGCTGCCAAAGCATCACTACTTCTCCTACAAGTGACGCAAGGATAATTCCATGATAAAGGAAACTTATTTTTTTAGAAGCTTGAACAAAATCTTTCATACTTTCTCATCCCCCTACTGTGTTTTCTGCTATCTCGTTTTCTTTTATTTTAACATATCTCCACCAAATTGAATCTCCAATAATATTTATTTAAATATGATTTTTACTTTACTTCTTTAGTGAAAAGGGTTACAATAACAGTAAGAAAATTTCAGGAGGTTTCATTATGGCACAACGTTACCAAAATGTTATGGTCGCAATTGATGGTTCTAAAGAAGCGGACTTGGCTTTCGTCAAAGGTGTTTACACTGCACTACGCAACGAATCCAAACTCACCATTGCCCATGTTATTGACACACGCGCTCTTCAAAGCGTGTCTACCTTTGATGCTGAAGTTTACGAAGAACTCCAAGTCGACGCTGAAAGTCTGATGAAGGAGTACGAAAAGCGTGCAAGAGACGCTGGTGTGACTGATATTCACATCGTCATCGAAATGGGAAATCCAAAAACCCTCCTTGCTCGTACTATTCCAGACGCAGAAAATGTCGATCTGATTCTCGTTGGTGCAACAGGGCTCAATGCCTTTGAACGCCTCTTGGTTGGCTCTTCATCTGAATACATTCTCCGCCATGCAAAAGTTGATTTGCTAGTCGTGAGAGAAAGAGAAAAAACATTGTAGTCATTAAAAAAGGGAGCCTCCGGCTCCTTTTTGTTTGTCCTGATTGGGTCAGAAAAAGGCTTTAAACAATAGTTTAAAGCCTCAATCTTATTTAGAAAGTAGTCAATCTCAAAAGATTGAATTATTTGTAACTGTATGCCCAGTAGTATACACCGTTTCCATCAACTACTGCTGCTACAGCTCCTTCAGTGACATTTGGATCGAGAAGCAAGTCTCTCAAACCACTGTTTGCCCATTTCTTAACGACAACAGCTGCATCTTCATCACGACGTCCTACAAAGCCTGTGCTATCGTATTGACGTGAAATTTCATTTACTTTCGGAAGTGCTTGATTTTGATAAATGTCTTCAGACCAAGTCAATTCTTTCAATCCTTGAGCTTTACGCTCTTCATTGATTTTAGAGAAAGCTTCTTTTGCTTTTGAAACATAGTCATAGTTTGTATCGTTTGTTGCTTCAACACGGTAAACAAACTTCACATAGCCAAATTCTACATCACTGTATTTCTTGTCTTCGACACCACTCTTGAGATTTGCAATCAAGACATAGTCCTTAGCGTATGGGTTTTCTTTCGTCTTCTCAAAGATTTCTGGATCTTCGATTTCCCACTCAACTTTAGCATCCCAACCAGAGTTATCAAGGAACTTAGGATTCATTTTTTCGATGACATAGTTTTTGAACTCTTCAACATTCTTGAATGGCAATGCTTGACCTGCTTTAGCAGTCGTTACCAAGTTAGTTGAGTAAAGTTTCACGCTTGAGTTCTTGTCACTGTACATGTACTCGTCATCAGCAGTGTTTTCGTGAAGTTTTGGATCACGAGCTGGATCGTTTGGATCAGTCATCCCTTGAAGTTTCCATTTTCCACCAAGCCACTTCCAGTATGCTGAGTAACCTGTACGCTCTGAGTTAGATGGTACATAGTAGTAATGTGCACTACCGTCGAAGTAGTAGTTTTTATCATTCTTGAGGACTG
Source organism: Streptococcus sp. HMSC072D07 (assembly GCF_001814835.1). GTDB lineage: Bacteria > Bacillota > Bacilli > Lactobacillales > Streptococcaceae > Streptococcus. The sequence continues at coordinate 33,154 of NZ_KV818067.1, read as the reverse complement.
CATCACCTGGTTTACCTGGTGGGTAAACCAATTTTGGAGTGTGTCCATTTGGTGCCCAAGCCAAGTGTTCCAATCCTTCAGCTGGTTTTTCAACATAATCAGGGATTTGGTTTTCACTTGGTTCATCAGTCGTTACCAAACCTGGTGTTGTTGGGATAGCTGGAGTTGCTGGTGTTTCTGGTTTTGGTTCTACTGGCGTTTCTGTTGATGGCTTGAATGGATCAAATTCACTATCAGCACCATTAATTGGTGGATTTTCTGGTAGGTCAACACTTGGAGTTGCTGGTTGTGCTGGTTGTGGCTCAGTTGGTGTTGTCGGCTCTTCAGGTTTATCACTAGGTGCTGGTGTTGGAGTCTCTGGTTCTGCTGGTGTTGGAGCAGGAACTTCAGGTTGACTTGGTTGTGCTGGCTCAACCGGAGTTGTTGGTTGTTCTGGTTTTGGTTCAGCAGGTGTTGCCGGTTGTGCTGGTGTTGTATCAGCAGAATCTTTCACCAATACCCACTTACCATTTTGGTAGTAGTAATAATCACCATTGTCCAATACATAGTAATGGTACCCATTTTCGTAACGATAGTGAGGATCGTTTTCCAAGTTGTTAGTAGATGAGTTGTTATTACTATTGTTTGTCAAAGGTTTCCACTGACCGTTACGATAAATACGGAAGCTACCATCGTTCATACGGTAGTAGTGATTGCCATTCCAGTAAATATAGTTTTCATCGCTAGCAAGGTTGTTGTAATTATTCCAATAGTTATAACCATAGTAGTTGCTACTGTTGCCATAGCCATAGTAGTTATTCCAATTATTGTAACCGTAGTTGTAACTTGGGTAGTAGCTACCATATCCATAGTTATAGCTTGGATAGTAGCTATTGTAGCCATAGTTATAGCTTGGGTAATAACTGTTATAGCCATAACTTCTTACAGTATAGTTTGATGTGCGGCTACGATTTGCAGTAGTACGGTTAGAAGTACGATTGCTTGAACGACGGCTAGTTCTTGTATAGTAACTATTATTTCCATTCCAATTGTAAGCAGCGTGAGCTTCACTTGGTGCAAAAGTTGGAAGTATTGTTACAGCTGTTAAAACAGAAGCTGTCAAATAGGTATATTTTTTCTTCATTTCAACCTCTTAATTCTTTAATTTTTAAACTTGAAAATTAAAATAATAAAAATTTGGAAAGCAATTGTGCACAATTTTATAACTAAACCTCAAAGCTAGAGTGAACTCCTCACATCAACTTGTTAACAGGCCTGAAATAAACAAGTTGACTCTCTGTCTTAAAAAAGAGCATATTGTAGTAGCATGAGGATTTTATATTTATTCGCTTTCTGAATTTATTCTAACACATAAACTTTCAAATATCAAATAATTTGACTTGTCTTTTTTTGATGTTTTTTAAAAGAAAAGCTAGATATATTAGTAATATATCTAGCTTTTTAACTATTCTTTGTAAGAAATGTAATTTCCTGTTATTTTATTTTCACTATCTTTCCATTTTTTTCTTTTCTTTTTCTAGTATAAATATGCTAATAATAATTAGTGATATATATAAAATTGTTCGGTTTTTCAGCTCAAAAAATCCCCGAATTTTTCATCCAGGGAAAAGAAATTTCTCTTATTTTTTATTTTTTCTTTCTTTATGTCGCTCATAAGCTTTAAACTGACGTTGTAGTTCCTGTCGGATGGCAGGTTCTGGAGCATATTTTTCTTCCCAGTCATCTGGTTTTAAAATCTTGTGTGTAACTGGGTCAAAATGAGCTTTCCCATCAGGGAAAACCTTCCCCATATTTGCTTCATGGACAATATCAAAAATGCGTTCTGGATCTACTCCCATCAATACAAAACTGCCGTATGTGAAATACAATGTGTCAATCAAAGCATCCACTTGACCGACCAGATTTTGCTTAGCAGGCGTCTTTTTCGCCACTTTCTCTGCCGCCTTATCAAGTGCCTCATGCATGCTTGCAAGGGAGTTTTGGAATTCTTCCTCCGAAGAACTTGCTGCGCGAACAAACTCTACTAATTCTTCAATTTTAAAGTCTGCGCGATGGGTTGCACCTTCAGCATCCCATGCCTGTGGCTCTTCTTGAGTTCGTTCATCCATCATGTGGTGGAAGGTTTTGACCTTATTAAAGTGGTAGTCTCGACTGACAAACACTTTTTCTGAAGCCAAAACACCAAAGTGCTCGAGCGCCTTGTGGATACCATCTTGTTGATTACTTGCCGTAATATGCTTGGCGACTTCTTTGACACTGCTACTGCCATTTCCCATAGCAACCGACATACCAACACCTGCCAACATTTCTAAATCATTGTCTGAATCACCAAAGGCCATGACTTGGTTGAGATCAAAGCCATATTCTTTCCCGACTCGGCGAATGCCTTCTAATTTGGAATTTCCTTGGTTAATGATATCTGCTGCAAAAGGATTGCTTCGAGTTAATTTCAAATCTTCAAAATCACTTGCAGCTTTCTCAGATTCCTCTGGCGTCATCAGCATCAAAACTTGATAAATGGGTTGATTAATCAAGTTAAGCAAGTCGTCTTCCTTTTGAGGAACTGCCTTGCTGACCATTCGATTAAAGGAACGGCTAACGGTTCTTGTCAGAACAGTCGGAATAAAACGACTAACCAGTTGGGAAAAGGAGCCGAGACCAAATGACATAATTTTCGAACCAACAACGGCATGCTCGGTTCCAAGAGCGATTTCTTTACGCTCCTTTTTAGCGTAAGCAATCAGTTGACGCAGGCTTGACTTAGCAATCGGACTTGCAAAGAGCACCTTTTCTTTATTAAAAATGTATTGGCCATTGTAGGTCACCGCAAAGTCTAGGTCCAAGTCTTCCATCAATTCCTTGACAAAAAACGGCCCTCGTCCTGTCGCTACTCCAACAAGCACTCCTTGCTCTTTGACAATCTTAATCGCGTCCTTAGTGGATTTCAAAACACTCTTGCGATCGTTGACTAGCGTTCCATCGATATCAAAAAAAACAGCCTTGACTTCCATCCTGTCCCATTCTCCCCTTTTGTGTTACAATGATTATACCACATTTCAGAAAGAGTGACTAAATCATGCCTAAGAAAATCCTTGTTTTACATACAGGTGGGACTATTTCCATGCAAGCAGATGCCACTGGTGCCGTTGTAACTAGCCAGGAAAATCCCATGAACCATGTTTCCAATCCGCTTGAAGGGATTGAGGTTCATGCCCTAGACTTTTTTAATCTGCCAAGCCCTCATATCAAACCCAAGCATATGCTTGCACTCTATCATAAGATTAAAGAGGAAGCTGATAACTATGATGGAGTTGTCATCACACATGGTACAGATACCTTAGAAGAAACAGCTTACTTCCTTGATACCATGAAAATTCCGCCCATCCCCATCGTTCTAACAGGGGCCATGCGTAGTTCAAACGAACTTGGTAGCGACGGTGTATATAACTATCTGAGCGCGCTGCGAGTTGCCAGTGATGACAAAGCAGCCGACAAGGGTGTGCTGGTCGTCATGAACGACGAGATCCACGCAGCCAAGTATGTTACCAAAACTCATACGACCAATGTCAGCACCTTTCAAACCCCAACACATGGACCACTTGGCCTCATCATGAAGCAAGAAATCCTCTACTTCAAAACGGCTGAACCTCGTGTCCGGTTTGATCTTGAGCATATTCAAGGTCTGGTTCCCATCATCTCAGCCTATGCCGGTATGACAGACGAGCTGATCGATATGTTAGACTTGGAACAGCTGGATGGCTTAGTTATTCAGGCCTTCGGAGCAGGCAATATTCCCAAAGAAACAGCTCAAAAGTTGGAAAATCTCCTCCAAAAAGGAATTCCAGTCGCCTTGGTCTCACGATGCTTTAATGGCATTGCTGAACCTGTCTACGCCTACCCAGGTGGAGGAGTGCAGTTGCAACGAGCTGGTGTTTTCTTTGTCAAAGAACTCAACGCTCAAAAAGCGCGCCTCAAATTATTAATTGCCCTTAATGCTGGACTAAAAGGACAAGCTTTGAAAGACTATATGGAAGGATAAACCTCTTCTCTAGAAAGCAAATCAGGAAATCTTCACGATTCCCTGATTTTTTCTATTTACGTTTTCGTGTAGAGCGGCGTTCTGTCAAACCATGAGGTAAGAGAACTTCACGTTCTTCCAACTCTTCCTTATGCATGATTTTGGTCAACATACGCATGCTGATAGCACCTAGGTCATAAAGAGGTTGGGCAATAGTCGTCAAGTTTGGACGAGTGAATCGTGCAATCTGAGAGTCATCTGTCGTAATAATTTCAAACTCTTCTGGTACAGACACACCGTGGTCAGCCAAACCATTTAGGACACCTGCTGCCAATTCATCACCTGTTACAACTGCGGCTGTAGCTTGTGATGAAATCAAGCGTTCTGCCAAGGCATAACCATCGTCATAGCTGTATTTTGATTCGAATACCAAGCCCTCGCTATAAGAATGTCCAGCTTTTTTCAAGGCTTCCTTATAACCGATCAAACGAACCTTGCCATTGATATCATCGACGAGTGGTCCACTCACAAAAGCAATTTTCTCATTTTCTTTGAGAAGGTAGCTCACTGCATCAATCGTTGCTTGTTTGTAGTCGATATTCACACTTGGAAGTTGGTGTTCTACATCCACAGTACCAGCAAGAACAACCGGTGTCCGTGAACGAGAAAACTCTGAACGAATCTTTTCAGTCAAGTGATAGCCCATAAAGATAATCCCATCGACTTGTTTTGAAAAGAGAGTGTTAACCACTGAAACTTCCTTTTCATCATCCTCATCACTATTTGCTAGGACAATGTTATACTTGTACATTTCAGCAATGTCGTCAATCCCCTTAGCAAGCGTTGAGAAATAACCATTGGTAATGTTAGGAATCACAACTCCGACTGTCGTTGTTTTCTTGCTAGCCAAACCACGTGCTACCGCATTTGGACGATAGTCCAAGCGATCAATCACTTCTAGGACTTTTTTTCGAGTGTTCTCTTTAACATTCTTGTTGCCATTAACGACACGGCTAACTGTTGCCATTGAAACTCCTGCTTCACGGGCGACGTCATAAATCGTTACTGTATCATCTGTGTTCATTCCGTTTCCTTTCTATAATGAAAATTTCGCTTTCACGCATCTACTTACTCCATTTTATCACTTATTGTAAACACTTTCAAGTATTTTTTAGAGAAACTTTGAAAAAATTTCACAGTTTATTCCCATTTTGAAAAAGCGAGTAGGATTTCTTGATTTTTAAGACATTTTGCTGTATGATAAGGAAAATAAAGGGGGAGGAAAACATGGCTTTTACAAATACACAGAGACGATCCGCTAGTTTTGGTGTCGTGACCAGCTTGCCTGATGATGTCATTGACTCTTTATGGTATATTATTGATCATTTCCTGAAAAATGTCTTTGAATTAGAAGAAGAACTTGAGTTTCAACTGCTCAACAATAAGGGGACCATCACCTTCCATTTTTCTAGCCAGCACCTTCCGACTAGCATCGATTTTGATTTCAATCATACTTTCGATCCGCTTTATCCTCCTAGGGTCCTTGTTTTAGACCTAGACGGCAGAGAAACCATCCTCCTTCCAGAAGAAAATGACCTATTTTAAAAACTCTAGCTTCTCGGCGCAAACTGCTGAGGAACTAGAGTTTTCTTTTTCTAATAAATGGATCGACTAACAACTAGACCATTGGGTTTTGTATACTCTAAATCAAGGTAATCCTGATAAGTCCCTGGCACAATGAAACCTTGGGGACTCAATATATCAGTCCCAGCTTTTCCTACGATAGAGTCTGCCAGCAAGACACAATTGGTACTGAGAACAAAGTAGGTCTTAAACTCGGATGAGCTGAATTTATAGAGGGTCGCATCTGCTTCCTCTTTCAGTTGGTAGGAGTAGGTATGCTTGACCTCTCCCTCTCTTCTTTTCATCAACTGCGAACTTGGTTCCCAAGGAATTAACAGGTCTTCTATCTCTGCTAGGCGAGCTTGGATAGCTGTCTTCTGTTGGTCCGTCAAACTCAGACCATAAGCAAACAAGGTCTTCTGACTTTCCCTCTTGCATAGTTCGATGTATTTTTCCCGATTGGCCTTAAACAAAACACCGTCTCCAACCATGCCGAATAAACGCTCCGAGTGGGGATCATAGGAACCATAGGAAATAACCTCCCCTTGATAACAAATATCCACATGTCCCATAGCAAGGAAGAAAGAGGTTTCTGAGGTATGGACAAAAATTTCCAGATCAACCGTCTGGTCGTTTTTTCTTTCTGAATGAACTTCCCCTTCTTGGCTTTCATGATTTGCCAGCCACTCATTTAGTTTGCGCAAGGTACTAATAGGGATCAGCGCTGTCACAAAGATCGGCAGAGTCATTCGCATACGTCGTTTCAGCTTGGGATTGTTTTCTATCTTTTCAAAAAAGAAACCGTCCCGGAGGCTACTGGCTCCTAGCATGAGCAAGTAAAACCCAAGCAAGAGCAATTCAAAATTCGCTGCATCGTGAAAAGGAGAGATGCTATAAAGCCCGAATCCTATCATCCATACAGCATCGAAGAGATGATGGAGCCGAGGATGAATGGCATTTTTTCGATAGAGAGACCAAGTCACAAGACTAATGATGCCCGTAAACAGCTGGTAGCTCGCAATGATAAAAACCAGGAGATAGAGGGCAAGGTCTTGCAAGATGATAGAGTCAAACACCAGAGCCGCTACCACCAGCTTGCCCAAGGTTACAAAGATATTTTCCCGACGTTTTTTATCTTGAAACCAGCGAGTCAACAAGTGCCAAACTGCTGACAAGGAAAAGTAGCCCATCAGCAACTGGTACCCCATTCGCGGAATAACTTGTCCAAAACGAATCAAGAGAAGCCCTAAAACAATAGCAAGTAGTCCCTCCCCGATACTCTTCCACTTGCTATAGGTCTCGGAAAGCTTAGGCATTTCCTTGCTCCAACTGGTCAACCAAGTACCGAATTGGTTGCTTTAGGATTGGATGGATAAAATGGGGAGCTATTTCCACTAACGGCTCAAGGACAAAGAGGCGTTCTGCTATATAAGGATGAGGCAAGATGAGCTCGTCTGTATAGATGACTTGGTCTTCTACAAAAAGCAGGTCCAAATCAATCAAACGAGGCCCCCAATGCACTTCTCTCACCCGCCCCATTTCTGACTCGATGGCTAATAATGTTTCTAACAAGACTGATGCTGGCAACCAGGTTTCTACTTCAATCACCTGATTGGCAAAGCTATCCTGCTCCACACCACCCCAAGGCTCCGTCGTCAAGACACTGGACTCTTTGAGAATATAGATGCCTCGAGCTCGCAGGTTGTCAATAGCTTGTTCCAAGTTTGCTTGCTTATCTCCCATATTACTTCCTAGGGCGATAAAGGCCCGTTGCTTACGACGGTGAATGGTCACCGAGCAGGTATCCAATGGTAAATGCACTGGAGCCCACGGTTTTTTTAGTTCCAACTCAATCTCTTGGACAAGAGGATAGGTCTCAAAGGTACGTTCAACGAGTTTGTAAGCTACCGTTTCAATCAAATCCTCAGTGCTTTCCTGAAACCAAGTCGTCCACTGCTGACACAATTCTCCGTAATGGATAGATGCTGTTAAATCCAAGTCTGTCGCCGCCTTGGTCATATCATAGGATAAGCTTGCGGAAATAACAAACTTCTGCCCCAATTCTTTCTCACTTGGAAAAAGACCATGATAGGCAAAAATTTCCAAATCTTTAATCTGCAGTTGATCCATAACTAGTCCTTTCTAGAAAAATCCGCATGAAGCGGATTCTTTTTATACTCAATGAAAATCAAAGTGCAAACTAGGAAGCTAGCCGCAGGCTGCTCAAAACACCGTTTTGAGGTTGCAGATGGAAGCTGACGTGGTTTGAATTTGATTTTCGAAGAGTATTATAGTCCCATTAAACGATAAGCCTGGTCTCGGAGGTCTTTATCTGTTTCAAATACACCTCGCGCTACTGTCGTCAAAGTCGCAGTACCTGGTTTTCTGACACCACGCATGCTCATACACATATGCTCGGCCTCAATGACAACAAAGGCTCCTTTAGCCCCCAGATAGTCCATCAAGGCATCGGCCACTTCAATATTTAACCGTTCTTGAATCTGTGGTTTTTTAGAATAAATTTCAACCGTACGGGCTAGCTTAGACAAGCCTGCCACCCGACCATCTGGAATATAGGCAATGTGCGCTCTCCCATAAAAAGGCAAGAAGTGGTGTTCACACATAGTGTGGAAAAAAATATCCTTTTCCACTACCATATTATCATCAATAATCTCAAAGGATTTTGACAGGTGTTCCTCAGCAGTTTGGCCAAGGCCTGAAAAAATCTCTTGGTACATACGGGCTACACGAGCAGGTGTTTCCTGCAAGCCCTCGCGGTTAGCGTCCTCACCAACAGCCTCGATAATCATTTTTACAGCCGTTTCAATCTTTTGTGTATCCATTCTCGTTCTTCCTCTCCATCAGATAGGCTCTCACTTGGCTCAAGAAATACAAGGAACCCGTGACAATCCTAACTGTTTGTTTCTCTTCATTTTTATCTGTCAATTTCTGCTCTAGAAAATCCTGCCAACTTTGGTAATTGAGATTTCTAGACTTGGCTGTCTCTTTCAGCACGCTTTTATCAGTCGCCCGACTATCGTCAAAATGGGTTAAAGTCAATTGACTATCTGGCACCGTTTCTAGCAAATCCAACATATCTTCCAAGGCCTTGGTTCTGATACAGGTAAAGAGGATTTCCTTATGATAATCCGCAAAGCGTTCTTGCAAGGTTGCTAGTAAAGCCCTGATAGCATGGGGATTATGGGCCCCATCCAAAATCATCATAGGTTCGCTAGACACGACCTCCAAACGCCCTGGCCATCTGGTTTCCTCCAAGGCTTGAGCAAGCAAGTCATTGCTAGCTAATTCTCGCCCAATCTCTTGGCAATAAATGTCTAGAAGAGCAAGTGCCATCCCTGCATTTTCTATCTGGTGCAAGCCTAGCAGGCCTGTTTGAAAGCGACCTTGTCTGACAGAACTAGTATAATCAAAGATTTCACCCGTCACCACACTCTTTTGATGACTGACCTGGTAATCTTTCCCATAGGCAAGTCTCGATGCATTTTTATCTTCTGCAATGGAGTCAATCACAGCCAAGGCTTCAGGAACAATATGACCTGTCACTAATGGAATGCCTTGTTTGATAATACCAGCCTTCTGCTCTGCTATGGATTCCAAGGTGTCACCAAGTAGGGCCACATGATCCAGTCCAATAGTCGTAATTCCTGTTAAAATTGGCTGACAGACATTAGTACTATCCAGAAGGCCACCCATACCGACTTCCATGATGGCCACATCTACTAGCTCTGAGGCAAAGTAATCATAGGCTATAGCTGTAATTATCTCAAACTCGGTTGTTCCCTGCAAATTATCAGCAGATTCCCCCTCAAGCAAAGACTGATAGTCTGCCATGAGGGCTTCTAGCCTAGTTTCTGGGATGGATTCCCCATTAATGCTAATCTGATCCGTATAATGAATAAGATAGGGCGAGCTGAACACCCCAACTCTCAGCCCTAGGTTTTCCAGCATCTTTTTCAAAAAAGCAATGGTAGACCCCTTGCCGTTGGTCCCTCCGATATGGATGACCTTGAGTTTGAGCTGGGGATTGCCTCGCAGAGCTAGGAGTTCTACCATGCGTTCCAAGCCAAAATGTGGTTGGTCCGTCCGGTAGTGGGCAATCCACTGATTGTTTTCAATTTCGTTCATCTTACTTATATTGTTTTAAATCTAGATTTTCCGCATCATCTGCCAAACGAATAGCAGAGGCAATTTCAACTGCCACCCTATGACTGGCTACATCGTGCACGCGCACCACTTCGACACCCTGTCTCGCAGCGATACTGGTCACATGAGCCGAAGCCGTGTCCCGATTACGGAAACCAAGTTCTGTCTCAGGATTGACTTCAAAACCATTTTCCTCCAAGATATTGATGACAAATCGCTTGCGCGAAACTCCAAGAAAAATCGGATAGCCTTGCTGGTGTAGTTTATCCAGATCCCGTAGAAGGAGCAGATTTTCCTTCTTGGTCAAACCAAAGCCAATCCCTGGATCCAGCAAGATATTTTCTCTTGCTATCCCAGCTTGATTCGCTCTCGCTAGAGCTCGATCAAAGAAAGTCTTCATCAAGTCTTCGATTGGCATTTTTTCAAAGTCAGCTAACTCTTTCTCTGTAAAAGCTTGCCCAAAACCAAAATGAGGAAATATGAGCGAACTAGGGTGCTGAGGTCGAGCCATGACTGGATTAAACATGATAACCACTTTCGCTCCAGCCTTAGCAACCACATCCGCCATTTTCTCATCTCCCATGAGACCAGTGATATCATTGACCAAATTGGCACCAGCTTTCAAAGCAGTCTCTGCCACCTGACTTTTCCAAGTATCGATGGAAATGAGAACATCACTTTCCTCACGGATAGCTTTAATCACTGGAACAACACGCTGGATTTCCTCTTCTATCCCAACATAGCTACTGCCCGGCCGAGTTGCCGGCCGAGTTGATTCTCCACCGATATCTAGCATGCTCGCTCCTTCTGCTATCAATTTACGAGCCTGCTGGAGTGCCTGCTCAAGAGCAAAAAACTGACCACCATCTGAAAAGGAATCTGGCGTCACATTGATAATTCCACAAATGGCTGTTTTTTCGCGGTTGACTTTATTGGACATAACGGTTACTCCCTTAAGGTTCTCTACCATATTATCTCTCTATTTTACCATAAAAAGAAAAAAGATGGACACTTTAGTATTCATCTTTTCCAAGTAGGCCAATGGTTTAGAATGATAGACCTAGATTTCTACTAATCAATACCAATAAGGCCAACAAACAAAATGCAATACCATTGAGAATCATATGAAGCAAAATGGACATCTCCAAACGCTCAGTCTTATAGGCTGTCCAAGTCAAAACCGTTGACATTCCTCCATAAATAATCACGGAAGGTAGATTGGTTGGCATATGGAGCAAGGCAAAGACGATTGCACCAACAACAAAACCAAGTTTTTCTTTTCCACGGAAGATCTTTTTTGGAATAATCCCACGACACAAAATTTCTTCACAAATCGGCGCAATCAAGACTAGTAGGAAGAAAGTTGAAATCAAAGAGCTATTCTGAACCAAACCATTCAGTATTGATTGGTTGTTGGTTGTTGCCTCATTTGTTAGTCGAAGCAGGAGTGAACCCAAGAGATTTGTCGCAAAAATCACCAGATAACTCAGTACCAAGCGAGCCAAGTCTTTTGCCTTAAAAAAGGATAGATTAAAAGTAGCAAGTTGTGTTTTTCGTGCACCAATAATGAATACAATCAAAACGACTATGGATAAAGCACCTACTAAGAGCCCTGACTGTAAAATCGGAAACTGTTTGTTTGCTAAAAACAAGGCAAGTCCTATAGGAAATTGAGATAGAACAAAAGCTACCAAAAGGATGAGCACCCATTTCCCTCTGTTCAAAACCTCTTGCCAAATCGTCTTATCTTTCATGATGTACCTCCTTATAATTAAAAAGGGGATACTCCCCTTTTTCTATTATACCATTTATAGCGCCATACTGATATAGTTAAGGATAAACAAGGCATCCAAAATCCAAATCATCACGTGCACATCCTTGGCTTGACCTTTGACAACTTTTGTCAAAGTGTATGTCAAGAAACCAACAGCAATCCCTTGTGTGATAGAGTAGCTGAATCCCATAAAGATAGATGTGAAGAAGGCAGGAACCGCTTCAGCCATATCATCCCAAGGGATATTTTTCAAGTTAGAAAGCATCATGATTCCGACGATGATCAAAATTGGTGCTGTTGCAGCTGTCGGAACAATCGCTAGAAGTGGGCTAAAGAAGCTAGATAGAGCAAAACAGATCGCAACCACTAGGGCTGTCAAACCAGTACGTCCACCAGCACCGATACCAGCCGCAGATTCAACATAGGTCGTAACGTTTGAAGTACCTGCAATGGCACCTACCGAAGTTGCCACCAAGTCAGAGTATAGAGCCTTGTCCAATTTAGCGGACTCATGGTTTTCCCCACTTGTCGCAACAATACCAACTTTTTCACCAGTACCGATAAGAGTACCGATTGTATCAAAAATATCCGTTAGTGAGAAGGCAAGAATAGCCATCAAGGTTTCTGGTAAACGCGAAGTGTTTGAAATCAAAGATCCTAAACCTTCTGAACCAAGAGCAGCACCAAACAAAGTTCCTAAATCATTAACCGCTGCTGAAAGATTGTTGCTAGCAAAGTCAATCCCTGATAATTTGACAACACCAACAGCAATGGCAAGCACAGTCGTTGTTAAAATAGAAAGAATGATTCCACCCTTGATGCCTTTAACAACAAAGAAAATGGTAATAGCCAAACCTGCAAGAGCCACCAATACGGCTGGAGTATTGAAGTCTACCAATCCTGGAACAGCTGCGGAGTTTGCAGTAAGTGCAGCTTGAGCCTTGTCTGCTCCTTCACCTGCTACCGTATAAGTACCTGGATCGATTGAGAATTTCAAGAGACCAGCATTCTTAATTCCAACATAGGCAAGGAAAACACCAATACCAGCCGAAATAGCTGAACGAAGTGTTGTTGGAATAGATTCGATGATCATTTTACGAACATTTGTTAAGGTAATAATCAGTGAAATAATTCCACAAATGAAGACCATACCAAGAGCCTCTTTCCAAGTATAGCCCATCCCAAATACAACTGTAAATGTAAAGAAGGCATTTAGTCCCATACCTGGTGCTTGTGCGTACGGCAAATTAGCATAGAAAGCCATCATCAAAGTACCTACTACAGAACCGATAATCGTTGCCAAGAACACACCTTGAACAGGCATACCCGTTTGGGAAAGCATTTGAGGGTTTACAAAGAGAATATAACTCATTGCAAAGAATGTTGTTAAACCAGCAAGCACCTCTGTACGGACATCTGTCCCGTGCTCTTTTAGTTTAAATAGTTTGTCCATCTTTAATCTCCTTTTGTTTTTTACGAACAATATTAGTATTATATCATTTATCATTCACCTTTTCAATATGTTTGTTTGATTTATTTAATAAATCAAAGCAACTGTAGTTTTTGTTCTTATCTGCTTTTCTTCCTTCTTTTTGATATAATAGTAGACATCTTATCTGGAAACGACTAGGAAGGTTTATATGACTAAAAAAATTATCGCAGTCGATTTGGACGGAACCCTGCTAAATAATGAAAGCAAGCTCTCCGATTTCACCAAAGAGACGATCAAAAAAATTTCAGAAAAAGGACACCATGTCATCATCACGACAGGCCGTCCGTATCGTATGGCAAAAGACTTCTATCGTGAGCTAGAATTGCATACTCCCATGATTAACTTTAACGGCTCCCTTACCCATCTACCAGGACAGACTTGGGAGCATGAAAAGTGCCTGACCTTGGACAAAAAATACCTCCTAGACATGGTCAAGCGCACGGAGGACATCCAGGCTGATTTTATTGCGGGAGAATATCGAAAAAAATTCTATATCACGACACCGAATGAAGAAATTGCAGATCCTAAACTATTTGGCGTAGAGAACTTCCGGCCAGAAAATCAATTCAAACCTGAACGAGTAACCAAAGATCCCAACTGCATCCTCTTGCAAACAAGGGCTGAAGACAAATACGCTTTAGCGGACGAGATGAATCGTTTTTATCAGCACCAACTAGCTATCAATACCTGGGGCGGGCCCCTCAACATCCTCGAGTGTACTCCCAAGGGTGTAAACAAGGCTTTTGCTCTAGAGTACTTGCTCAATGTGATGAATCGTGATAAAAAAGACTTAATCGCCTTTGGTGATGAGCATAATGACACTGAAATGTTGGCATTTGCAGGCAAGGGATATGCTATGAAAAACGCCAATCCTGCTCTTCTTCCATATGCAGACGAACAACTTCCTCTGACCAACGAAGAAGATGGAGTTGCCCGCGCTTTACAAAATTTATTCTTATAAAAGGGAAGATTGCATGGTCGCAATCTTTCCTTTTTGTTTTCATTTTATTTTCACTAAAGCGGCTTATTTTCTGTATTTTTATATTAAATTTTCTATTACCATTTTCATTTATCTCTCAAAAAACATTGATATATTAATATTTTTAAAAAGTCATTCTATGAAAACTTTTACATCTTTTTAGAAAAAGTAGTTGATTTTTATATGAAAACGGTTTATACTTAAAGTTAGGCTTAAAGTTTTCTTAAACATACAGTCAAACATTTTATAAGGAGGAATGACAATAATGAGTATCGGAATCATTATTGCGAGCCACGGCGAATTTGCTGCGGGTATTCATCAGTCAGGATCTATGATCTTTGGTGAACAAGAAAAGGTTCAAGTTGTAACCTTTATGCCAAATGAAGGTCCAGATGACCTTTACGCTAAATTCAACAACGCTGTGGCTGCATTTGACGCAGAAGATGAGGTTCTAGTATTGGCTGACCTTTGGAGTGGATCTCCATTCAACCAAGCTAGCCGCGTAATGGGAGAAAATCCAGAACGTAAGTTTGCCATCATCACAGGACTGAACTTGCCGATGTTGATCCAAGCCTACACAGAGCGCCTTATGGACGCGAATGCAGGTGTGGATAAAGTCGCTGCGAATATCATTAAAGAAGCCAAAGATGGCATCAAGGCTCTTCCAGAAGAGCTTAACCCAGTTGAGGAAGTTGCAACTGCTGCAGCTGCTCCAGTTTCACAAGCTGCTATTCCAGAAGGAACAGTTATCGGTGACGGTAAACTGAAAATCAACCTTGCTCGTCTAGACACTCGTCTCCTTCACGGTCAGGTTGCCACTGCTTGGACTCCAGATTCAAAAGCAGATCGTATCATCGTTGCTTCAGACAACGTTGCAAACGACGAGTTGCGTAAAGAATTGATCAAACAAGCAGCTCCTAATGGAGTAAAAGCCAACGTTGTCCCAATCCAGAAATTGATCGACGTTGCAAAAGACCCACGTTTCGGAGAAACTCATGCCCTTATCTTGTTTGAAACTCCACAAGATGCACTTCGTGCTATCGAAGGTGGCGTGCCAATCAAGACCCTTAACGTTGGTTCTATGGCTCACTCAACAGGTAAAACAATGATTAACAACGTTTTGTCTATGGACAAAGAAGACGTTGCAACCTTTGAAAAATTGCGTGACCTCGGTGTTGAATTTGACGTACGTAAAGTACCAAACGACACGAAAAAAGATTTGTTTGACTTGATTAAGAAAGCAAATGTTCAATAATGTTAATCTGTTTCTATCATTTTTGAAAACAGGATTAAATACTTTATTAAAACTAAATAGAAAAGGAATAAAACCATGTCAGATATTTCAATCATTTCTGCTATCTTGGTTGTAGTTGTTGCCTTCCTTGCAGGTCTTGAAGGTATCCTCGACCAATTCCAATTCCATCAACCAATCGTCGCATGTACCCTTATCGGACTTGCAACTGGTAACCTCGAAGCAGGTGTTATGCTTGGTGGATCTCTTCAAATGATCGCCCTTGGTTGGGCAAACATCGGAGCTGCCGTAGCTCCTGACGCTGCTCTTGCATCTGTTGCTGCAGCAATCATCTTGATCAAAGGTGGTAACTTTACTACTGAAGGTATCGCCGTTGCTACGGCAACAGCTATTCCTCTTGCCGTAGCTGGACTTTTCTTGACTATGATTGTTCGTACAATCTCAGTTGCCTTGGTTCACACTGCTGACGCTGCTGCTAAAGAAGGAAATATTGCGGCTGTTGAACGTGCTCACTTTGTTGCACTTCTTCTTCAAGGTCTTCGTATTGCAATCCCTGCTGCCTTCCTTATCGCTATCCCTGCTTCTGCCGTTCAAGATGCTCTCAAATTGATGCCAGACTGGTTGAACGGTGGTATGGCTGTCGGTGGTGCTATGGTCGTTGCCGTTGGTTACGCTATGGTTATCAACATGATGGCAACTCGTGAAGTATGGCCATTCTTCGCTATCGGTTTTGCTCTTGCAGCAATCTCTCAATTGACTTTGATTGCCCTTGGTGTCATCGGTGTTGCCCTTGCCTTCATCTACCTTAACCTTACAAAACAAGGTGGAAACGGTGGCGGCGGAGCTGCAACTTCTAACGACCCAATCGGTGATATCCTAGAAGACTACTAGAAAGGGGAACAATCATGGCTGAAAAAATTCAATTATCAAAATCAGATCGTCAAAAAGTTTGGTGGCGTTCACAATTCCTTCAAGGTTCTTGGAACTACGAACGTATGCAAAACTTGGGTTGGGCTTACTCATTGATCCCAGCTATCAAAAAATTGTACACTAAAAAAGAAGACCAAGCGGCTGCTCTTGAGCGCCACCTTGAATTCTTCAACACTCACCCATACGTCGCTGCTCCAATCATGGGGGTTACTCTTGCACTTGAAGAAGAGCGCGCTAACGGTGTTGAAATCGACGACGCGGCTATCCAAGGGGTTAAAATCGGTATGATGGGACCTCTTGCTGGTATCGGTGACCCAGTATTCTGGTTTACAGTTCGTCCTATCCTTGGAGCTCTTGGTGCATCACTTGCTGCATCTGGTAACCTTGTTGGTCCACTTCTCTTCTTCTTCGGATGGAATGCTATCCGTATGGCCTTCCTATGGTACACACAAGAGTTCGGTTACAAAGCTGGATCTGAGATCACTAAAGACATGTCTGGTGGTATCTTGAAAGACATCACTAAAGGTGCTTCTATCCTTGGTATGTTCATCCTTGCCGTTCTTGTACAACGTTGGGTATCCATCAACTTCACTATCAACCTTCCAGGCAAACAATTGTCAGAAGGTGCCTACATCAACTTCCCAGAAGGTCCTGTTACAGGAGCTGAGTTGAAGGGCATTCTTGGTCAAGCGCTTAGTGGTATGAGCCTAGATAGAGTTCAACCACAAACGCTTCAAGGTCAGTTGGACTCATTGATTCCAGGATTGATGGGACTTCTCCTTACTTTCCTTTGCATGTGGTTGCTTAAGAAAAAAGTATCTCCAATCACAATCATCCTTGCCCTCTTTGCAGTTGGTATCGCAGCTCGTTTCTTCGGTATCATGTAATCTCGGTGAGAATATATAAACAAAAAAGAATCAGGATTAAACCTGATTCTTTTTATGTATCAACTTTTTCTCCTAGTAAGATAATGAAAGCACCCAATCACCACTGCTAGTATGGCAACATAGAGTAGCTGTTTGGCTTCTAAAGGCACAAAAGCTCCCTGTAGGATAAAAGTATTGGCAAGTACACCAACAAGGGCTGCAAGGCTCAAAAACGTGAGCAAAAGCATCTTGTATCGATTAAAAGGCAAGCTGACCTTGGCAACTAGACACAGACCATTGATCAGGGCAAGGAGGAAGCAAATAAATTTGACCTGACCTGGGACAGTGATAAAGAAATTGGTCAAAAGAACACTAGCAACCAGAACGCCACCACCAATCGCCGCGTTGGTTAGGATATCTCTCATAAAGTGAGTGCTAACCTTTTCTTTATTGGACTCAAAAGTCAGGAAGAAGGATGGAATCCCAATCGTAATGGCTGAAATGATTGTAAACTGAATGGGGATAAAGGCAAATTCCAAACCAAATACCACACTCAAAATGGCAAAAACGATGGAGAAGAAGGTCTTTGTTAGAAAAAGAGAGGCTACCTTTTGGATGTTGTTAATGACCCGGCGTCCTTCCATCAAGATATCATAAAATACTGCAAAGTCATCTGTGAGAAAAACAATATTGGAGACGCTTTTTGCTGCACTGGTGGCTCCATTCATAGCAAAACTAATATCTGCTTTTTTGAGAGCCAGAACATCATTGACACCATCACCACTCATGGCGACTGTTTTCCCAGCATTCTGCAAAACGGTCACCATCTTTTCTTTCTGCTCTGGTGTCACGCGACCAAAGATATCATGCTCCAAAACCACTCTTTCAAAGTTCTCATCACTCACCTTGGTCATATCAATCGCACGGGCTTCTTCTTTAAAACCTGCCTTACGAGCAACCCCATATACAGCCACATGATTATCTCCACTGATAATCTTTACTTCCACTCCCTGAGACTCGAAATAGTCAAAGGTTTCCTTGGTATTATCCTTAATCTCATCTGACAGAACGACGTTACCTAGTAATTCCATATTGGCTGGGGTAGTAATCTGGTCCTTGCTATGAGCGAGTGTCAAGATTCGAAAACCTTGCTGTTTTAGATGTTCATAGTAAGGATCCATCGGCTGGGTAAAGCCTAGAAATTCATAAGCACCGAAGAAATAGGTCCCACCCTCTTTTACTTGGACAAAGGAATACTTGTTTTTACTTGAAAAGGCACCAACTTCTTGAACTTCCCATTTTTTCTCACACATTAAGTACGTCTTCAGAGCTCGGGAAGTTGCATTTTCATCCTCGAAATAAGCTAGATAAGAAGATAGTTTCTCTGCTAGCTTATCATCTATTTCTTGGACCTTCATATTACCAGTCGTGATCGTCCCCGTTTTATCAAAACAAAGAACATCTACACGCGCCAAGGTCTCTACACAGTATAGTTCCTGCACTAGAACCTTCTTTTTAACCAACTTCATGGCTGCTACCGCTAGGGAGACGCTAACCAAGAGAATCAAACCCTCTGGAATCATGCCGACCAAGGCACCTGAACTTCCTAAAACAATCTCAACATAAGACCGTCCTAGACTAAAACCTCTGATATAGAGCAGAATGGCAACTGGCACCAGCAAGATCGAGACGATTTTTAAAATCTTATCCATGTAATCGCGTAGTTGAGAAGGGTATTTTTTGAATTCCTTGCTGGATTTTGCGAGTTTGTTGATATAACTATCCTGCCCCACAGCCGTCGCCGTGACCAGACAAGTACCGCTAACGACATTGCTTCCGCTCATCAGCTGGTCACCAACCGTTTTAAAGACTGAATCACTCTCACCAGTCAGCAAGGACTCATCAACTTCAATATTCCCTTCAAGAACTTCTGCATCGACAGGCACCTGATCACCCAGATTGAGATGCAGATACTCACCCAGAACGATGTCCTCTGGATCAATCTCGATTGTTTGACCATCTCGATTGACTTTGTACTTACTTTTACCAAGCAAACTTAGCTTTTCTAAGGCATTTTTTGAACGCACTTCTTGGAAAATCCCAATGGCTGTATTGATAGCAATCACACCTAAAAAGAGCATATTTTCAAATCGCAAGGTTGTGGCTACCAGAACTGCCAGAGCCAAGTTCATAGCATTAAAAAAGGTAAAGATATTTGAAAAAATGATTTCCTTGGTTGTTTTATAAGGTTTAATGTCACTGATATTTCGTTGACGATCCTTGATGTCTTGGCTGCTTAAATACTTCATTTCTACTCCGATATCCTTTTGTACTGCTATAATAACACATATCTTTCCCTCTGTCACTTAAAGACTCAAACTAAGAAGAACTCCCTTGGCAAGCATTATCTATCACCACTTTAAGAAGCACTAAGAAAAGGCTAGGATTCCCCTAACCTCTTTTCTTTAGACTTTATTCTGCCAAGGCTCCCATTGGATCCCATGGTGCAAGTACGATTGGTTCTGCTTCATAGGCAGCTTGTTCTTCTGCTGTCAGCAATTCCTTACGGACAACGATTTGGTAAGTGTATTCATCCATCCAAGCATCTGAGGCAACGAAGTAACCATCTGTACCGACCTTTTCTCCCCATGAGTTTTCAACCTTCCACTTGGTTGACTTGCCATTTTCATCCAAATCCACACCTGTCAAGACCATGGCGTGGGTCATCAAACTTTCGCTGTAGTCCAAACGTCCAGCTTTGTCTTGAGTGAGTTGAATATCCATGCTTGATTCAAAGTCATAAACATCTGTCGCAAGGATTCCGGCTTTGCGGTTGCTAAGTTGGCCGACATCTGAACCAAACCAAACAGTTTCTCCTGTTTGCATTTGGGCAATCGCCAATTCTTTCAAGCGTTCCATTGGAACGTTGATGTAGCGAACTGCACGGCTGCCAACGACATTTCCCAACATCTCAACTGTGTAAGATTTACCGTATGGCTTGTCAGCGGTTGGAGCGTTGATAACCGAAACATAATCTTCTAGAGGAAGGTCGACATATTTCTTGTAAAACTCTTGTGGTGTGATTCCTTTTTCACTTTGGTAGTTATCATCCTTATCGCGATAAGCAAAGTCAAATTTACGTGGTGGAAGACCTAGTGACATAGCAAGGAAGTTAAAGATTTCTTGCAAGAGGTCTTCTTTCTTAGCTTGAACAGTCGCTTGGTCTGCACCAGAAGCAAGCAAATCACGCAAGATTTGGGCATCTTGACGAAGCAATTTGTTAAGAATTGCATTGAGCTCACGGCTGTTGCTAGATGAGATAGACTCAGGGTAAACAGACTTGGGCACGACACCGTATTTCTCAAAGAGGGCAACGACCATATCCCATTGACCACCATCTTGTTGTGGAGTTTGGAGTAGGAAGCTAACCTTGCGGCTCGTCAAGTCTTGGTCTGCAGTCGCAATGACTTGCTCCAAGAACCAGTTGGATTTCTCGTACTTGTCCCAGAAGAATGTGTGGGCTTGTGACAATTCAAAGTTTTCGAGCTTGTATTGAGAGATGAGTTTGTGGCGGAAGGTGTTGAGAGCTGCAAACACCCAGCAACGACCAGACGCTTTCTGGTTAGTAACCTTGTCCTTGGTCAAATCCAATGAGAAAACAGGTGTATTGTCTACATGGCTTTGGCGACGTTCTAGGGCTGCAAAAATCCCATTGTGGCTGGCAGCATTTTCGATCGCTTGGTATTTGACATTTGCTTCATAGTTAGCAAATAGTTTATCAGTAAATGATTCTTGAATCGCGTTCATAGATTCCTCCTTTTATTCTACTGTCTATTATAACTCTTTTCACAAAGGAAGCAACTGAAAAATGAAAAAGGTAAGGACATTCTCCTCACCTTTTTCTAATATAAAGCAAATTAAGCAATACTTGCAAAGAGAACTTCTAACTCCTCCTTGGTCAAGCGACGCCATTCTCCTTGTTCTAAGTTCTCATCCAAGACTAGAGTTCCCATCGTCAAACGTTGTAAGTCCAACACTTCCTTGCCACAGTAGGCCACCATACGCTTGACTTGATGGAACTTCCCTTCAGCAATGGTCACACGAACCAGACTTTGATTCTTTACTGAATCTACCGACACAATCTCCAGCTTAGCTGGCTGGCAGGTAAAATCCTTGAGCGGAATGCCCTTGACAAATGTCTCCACATCTTCTTGGGTCATAATTCCCTCGACGTGTGCCAGATAGGTCTTATCCACATGACGTTTTGGTGAAAGAAGAGCATGGGCAAGCTGGCCGTCATTGGTCAAAAGCAGGAGGCCATGCGTGTCAATATCCAAGCGCCCTACTGGAAAAACTTCCTTGGTCTGAGCAATATCATCCAACAAGTCCAACACTGTTCTGTGTTTAGAATCCTCAGTCGCTGAAATGACTCCTTGGGGCTTGTTCATCATGTAGTAGACAAACTCTTCATACTCTAGCACTTGGCCATCAAAGCGAATCTCATCTCTTTCTTCATTAATCTGCAGTTTAGCTGACTTTTCTTTTTTACCATTTACCGTCACGCGCCCAGCCTTGAGCAAGTTTTTGACCTCCGTTCGACTCCCTACTGCGCAGGTAACTAAAAATTTATCTAATCTCATAGAACTATTATATCATACTCAAAAAGAGGCTGGCTCAATGACCAACCTCCTTTTCGTTTCATACTCTTCAAAAATCTCTTCAAACCGCGTCAACGTCGTCTTGCCGTATAGATGTTACTGACTTCGTCAGTTCTATCTACAACCGCAAAGCAGTGCTTTGAGCAGTCTGCGGCTAGTTTCCTAGTTTGCTCTTTGATTTTCATTGAGTATCAGATTTAAGAAATTAACTTCCTCGTCTCCAGAAAATAGCTAAGACAACCATAGCACCTAAAACAGCTGGAACAATAGCTATCCCCGCTAGGTTTGGACCCCAAGTCCCAAAGAGCAGGTGCCCCAAAGAAGCACCAATCCAGCCGAGAAACATTTTCCCAAAGCATCCCATACTTTCTCCACGATTGGTCAAAGCACCTGCCAAGAGTCCCACTAGGAGACCAACAAACATACTTCCAAGCATAGCTTCTCCTTAAATTGCCCAGTCTCCATTGCGGAAGAGTGGTACACGTGTTCCATCCTCACGGATACCATCGATATCCATTTGGTTAGAGCCAATCATAAAGTCAACGTGAACATCTGAACGGTTAAGTCCTGCAGCTTCAAGCTCTTCTTCGCTCATCTCTGCTCCACCAACAACGCTGGTCGCATAGGCAGCACCGATAGCCAAGTGGTTTGAAGCATTTTCATCAAAAAGGGTGTTAAAGAAGGTAATCCCTGACTGAGAAATTGGGCTTGGATCTGGTACCAAGGCGCATTCACCCAAGGCACGCGCACCAGCATTTTCAAAGACAAGATCTTTCATAACTTGATCTCCTTTTTCAGCTGTAATATCAACAATCTGACCACCCTTGAAAGTTACTTTAATCCCTTCAATGATATTTCCATTATAGCTCAGTGGTTTTGTAGAAGTGACATAGCCATCTGCACGACGGAAGTCAGGGGCCGTAAAGACTTCTTCTGTCGGCATATTTGGCAAGAACCCTTCTCCCTGCGCATTGATAGCACCAGCTGATTCCCAAACGTGGTTCTTCGGCAAACCAAGAGTCAAATCTGTCCCTGGCGCTGTGTAGTGAAGGGCTGAGAATTGTTCTTTATTGAGCATTTCTGCCTTGCTCTTGAGGATAGCAGCATGCTCTTCCCAAGCCTTAACGGGATCTTCTTCGTAGACACGGCAAGTTTTGAAAATTTGGTCCCAAAGGAGGTCCACTGCTTCTTCGTCACTTGCTGCATTTGGAAAGACCTTCTTAGCCCATTCAAGTCCAGCAGCGGCAGCCACTGTCCAGCTAACCTTGTTGGATTGTGTTGCGATACGCATTGGCTTCATGGCAAGGCCCATAGCTTTAGCAGAAGCTGAAAGCTTTTCAGCGTCCACTCCGTTCAAGGCACCTGGGTCAGAAGAACGGACACCGAGACGACTCGCTTTGTTTTCAAGAAGGTAATTCATCTCAGCAATCTTGTATTCTGGCACATTGTCCAAACGCTCCATTGGCGCGTGGAGGAGTTTCTCACGGTTTACAAAGTCATCTGCCCATTGAACAATAACTTCGTGAGCTCCAAGTGCATAGGCTTCTTTGACGATTAAGTGAGCCAACTCACGTTGCTCCACATCGATAGAAAGAGCCAAGGTGTGACCAGGTTGCACATTAATTCCATTCGCAACCAATAATTTTGCATATTTTTCTAGATTTTCTTTAAAATTTGGTAAAACCATTCTATTCTTCCTTTTCTTTTGTTATTTTTCCTTCAAAGCAGAAAATAATCCTGCTAAAGCAATGGCACCCGATAATAGTGCTGTTGATAGGATAATTGTTTCGTCTGCCAGCTCTAACTGATAGTCAAAGAACTTTTCAGCTGGCTTATCTTCCGCAAAAATTCTTAGTTTCATGAAATGTCCTCCGTTACTAGTATATCACATATGATGTAAATTTAAAAACAAGCCTAATTAAGCTTGCTTTTAATTAACTATCACAAAAGTCGTGTACATATCTTTCCACTTCTTTTTCCATAGATTTAATCTCACAAATACCCCATTTATCATTCTTTTTCGTTATGGCAGCCATCATCTGTAATTTTAAACTCTGACGAGGAAAGATACCTTCTTCTTCCCATTGTTTTAATTTAGCTTCCGGATAGGAATTGCCAAACCTAGAGTTCTGACTATCGGTAATGATACAAAGATTCCCAAAGGAATGTAAAAACTCAGCAGATAATTTGCTCTCTCCATCATGTCCATTTGGATTCTGAGGATACCAATGTTCTATGGAGCGACGATAAGCAAATTTGAAATTATCAAAATTAATATCCTTGTACTCTTTCTCTAATTCGGCACGATTTTTCCATAAAACATAATCTACAAAGTTAAAAGCATAAACGGGAATTGCCCCATATTTCTTAATTCTTCTATCCTCAGTAAACAATCTTTCTTCTGCGTACGTCACTGCCATTTTTTCAAGAAATTTTTTAAAATAATCACCAAATTTTTGATCATTTAGTTCTTCAATATGTCTGTAGAGAAATTGTAAAATTTCATATAACCAACGACTATCACGATTGGCAGTGAAAGTCACAGCAAACATCGATTGCAAAAGAATGATGTTTTTGTTAATTTCCAAATCTGAAAATGTATTTTTAGTAAAGCGTTCCTCAACTATGTAATGCTCTTTTGCTTTTCCATTTGGTTGGTATTCATAATAAGTACCCTTCTGCAAAAACCACTCATCCTTATTTCTGCTTGAAGAATCCATATTTGAATTTCTAACGATGTAATTATCAAAAATATGTTTTATTTTAAGAAGAAATTCACTGAATTCAATAATCCAAGTCTTATTTTTATTTTTTATATCAAATAAAGTTAAAAGTTTCTTATCGTCTAACTGAATCTCACTGGTATCCTTACCTTCCCAAATTGCCAATACATGGAGTAGGAAGGTTGGAAAATCGATAACTTGGGTATAATCACCAAAATCTTTTTCTACTTCTATATTTTTTTCATTTATCTTTTTTCCTAATATATCTGATAACTTTCTTCTTTCGTTTTGATAAAAATCTATATCATCATAAATATTATGGAATGAGTAATTTGAAAAGTGCCATCCAAAAATACGTTCACGTTCTTGAAAATTATCTGCTCTCTTCCGTCGCATCTTAAATTGACTTGATACCGGCTTATCAAACTCTGCACAGGCATCCCAAATTCTTGCAAACTTTTGAGCCATTTCTTGATCTGTACCGAATTTAGCCATCATTTGCGCCTTGAGAATCTCATGAGCCTCTAGTTGTTCTCCACGAGAGTTGAAACGTTCGAAATAAAGATTTAAGTCTAAATCTTCAGAAAGTATACTCCTAAAAATAATAACTTTATCAAAAAGATAATCAACGAAAGACTGAGGATTAAGGTGACGCTCCTCTAGCACTTTTTTCAATGCGTCTTTAGCATGTCCGTAACCTCTAGTTAATTCATTTTCATCGTCCTCAGAGATTTTTTCCTTAGTAAATAGTTTTTGAATATTCTCATTTGATTTCTTCCTAGCTGGAAAGGTAAGATTGACAGCTTTCAATAGATCAAAACCAAACTCATGCTTCAAAGCTAAGGCAATCAAATTAAGGGCTGTTGTCCGTTGTTGCCCATCTATGATTTTGAAAATGTCATTCTCTTTATTAACGACTAATGTTCCAATATAGTAATTGTCTCTATTTTCTTGAAAAGCATCTGCTACGTCGTTCAATAACTGCTCAATTTCATCATAAGTCCAGGCAAAATTTCTCTGATAAAGAGGAATAGCATAGGTATCTTCATTTAACAGACGATTAACAGATAAGCTTATATGCGTTTCTACCATTTATCTTTTTCCTCTTCTATAATCTTGTCCACAGTATAATTTTCAAATAACTCTCTATCTATCTTTATCATGAAATCATTCGGAGTGACGGCATGAGATAAAAGTTGAAATAGCTTTTGAACCTCTTTTTGTCTAAACCTTCCACCAGCAGCATAGTTCCCAACCGTCGCATCATATATGGCTTTAGATTTAACTCGAGGGTAGTAAGACCAAATAAACAAGGTCTCTACTATCTCCTTTGATAGCTCCTCTTTTCCAAATCTATCTGCGAAAAGCGAGCAAATATTTAGGAATATATTGTGACACTTGAGGTAGCGTCCTTTTGAGCTATTGTAAATATTCAACATACCTTCTGGGTAAGCTAGATTTTTTTCTTCTCCCTCTGACTCATTGGAGACTCGTAACTTTTTATTTAAAACTTTTTTATGCTCTTTAATGGTAAAATGGACCGATTCAATATACTCAAAAAATTTACTTCCATCAATGATTGGCATAGTAATGGACATGGGGAGTTTTTCAATATGACGATACAATTCTAGGTATGGAAAGTTCTGATTCAAATCAACGCCTTTAAAGTCGTCAATAAAATCCTCTGTAAAACGGAGATAAGAGCCATAACGCTTGTTTGTTAATCCTGTCTCTCCTCGCGACCAACGTCTCATACGAAAAAGATGTTTATCAAACAACTCTTTGAGACTTAACTCTTTATCCTCTACAAATTGCTCCCACTTTTCAACAATTCTTTCATCTTCGGAATCTTGCTTGCGAAGATGATAGGCCTTGAGCAAATCATGAGGTTCTAAAGATTTTCCACGATTATTCTGAGAATCAAATAGCTGAAAGGCCTCTGATAATCGTTCTTGGGGCATAGTAATCACAGAGACAGCACAATTCTCTAATAAAAAGTTGCAAATGTCTTTTGCCTCATTTTCGCCAACTAATTGAGTTAAATTTTTCCACTCATTATAATTTTCACTCGCATGATAGCAAGATAGCTCTCCAAATTCTTCAGCACTCAACAGTTGATTAGCACCCTTATAATTCTCTAAGTCATCTAACGAATGAAGAAACAAAGAAATTGAAATTAGCCGTTGCTGTCCATCGACAATATCTAAGTGTCCATCATTCTTATGCAGGATAACGGAACCAATCTGATATTCCTTTTTCCCCATAGCATCTCGTAAATCATAAAAAAGATTACGGATATGTTTTCTGTTCCATTTATATGGTCTTTGATAAGAAGGAATCCGCAAATTCCCTTTTTTCAATAGTTCTCCAACCTTTTTAGAAGTAAATTGAATACTCATTTTATCCTCATTTATATTTATCTATCATTTCTTGAACTGTTCGCTTCATATCCTCTACTAAAATCCGAGGAGACAAAACAGTAACTGCTTCCCCTTGTCCCAGTAACCAGCGTTTAAGACCCGGTGTATACTGACTTTTAAACTTAAAATGAGTCCAGGCACCATTTTTACCAACTATTTTTGCATTTGGAAATTGATCCATCACAATAGTAGGATCATACAAATACCCAATCTCAATACTGATTTTCTTCCCGATAAAAGCATCAACTCTCTCATTACGAATATCACCATCTCTAAATTTATCTCGATAAGAAATAGAGGGTTTCTCTATACCACTAAGAGACCATGATTGGATACGGTCTACTCTTAAAGTAATATAAGTAGCGTGTTTTAACTGATAAACAACCAGATAAAAATAATGACTATCATAGTAAAGAGATACAGGCAAAACCGTCTGCTTCTTAGAAGATTCAGAATAAGGTTTTTGATAGATAATGTCTAAGACCTGTTCATGTAGAATAGACTCCGATAAATTCCAAATTTTCTCTATTCTATCTTGTTGATCCGTTAAGGGAGCATAGTTAAGCTTTTCACTGCCAATAATCTGCTCAATTTCTTTCTGATCATCACGGGGAACTAAGACCAGTAAATTATTTAGTAAGGTAGCAATTTCTTGTCTATTCAGGGCTCGATTTTCCAATAAAATCTTTGAAATAACGAGTATATCCTTTTTATTAAAAACTGACTTACTCGCTAAACAATACTTATTCGTTTTACGGTTATAAAACAAATCTCCACTATAACTGGTGTTACTAGATAAAATATCACGGAGTAGCGAAAAATCTCTCTGTATCGTCTTTTCACTAACTTCAAATTCCTGAGCCAATTGCTTTTTTCCTAACGGAGTCCCAAACTGTAAACGTAAAAAAATCGTTAGCAGTCTCTCTTGATCATTCATTTGCAATTTCCTTCTACATATTATTCAAACAATATTATTTCCAGTACATTATTATCACTTCTATAGTCTAACTAGCACTTTATATCCAAAACGATTAAAGCAAAATAAACTAGCCCTTAGATGATTTCAACTGTACCACTATGCCAGATTCGAAGAACTCAACTACGGATTCAGCCATATTTTTTAAGTCTTCGGGTAAGCAGTCTGAATATACAATGAAGAGTTTGCTTCTTTTCTTATTCTCTTTGAATTGCTGCATCCAGTATTCCTGTACCCTTTGATCAGCCTCTCCCAAAAATTGAACTCCATCCAGAAAAATCAAATCATACTCTGTATACCCCATTTGCAGTTTCATCCATTGACTATGTTTAGAAAAAATCAAATTATCTCTCACTCGATAATATGCAAGTGATGCTATTGGAGTAACAGGTTTTATTTTAGTTAACGTATAATAAAACAAATGCCATCTGTCAGTCTCTGAAATACCGCAAATGTAAATACATTGAGAATCTTCTTTTAAGTCTATTTGTGGGAATCCGGTCCAATCACTCCCATCATCTTTCAAGCCTTTTTCAAAATTATAAATTTCCTCTTCAATTGACACATTAGAATTTAAAATTTCTTGATTCACCATATTATACTCTCTTTTCTTTTATTTTTAAGAGAATTATAACAAATCAAGTGGACATATTTTGTCCACTTGATCAAAATAAGCAATTTTTTAAAACAACTCATCAAACAAACTCAACTGGTTGTCCTCTGGCATATTGCCGAGAATCCCCATTTCATCCATCTTTTCAACCAAGGTTGATGAAAGTCCACCACGCTTGCGCAGTTCTGTCTTAGAGAGGAACTCACCCTCTTCACGCGCACGCACCAACTGCTTAGCAACGTTCTCTCCCAGACCATCCATTGCTACAAATGGTGGGATAAGAGTGTCTCCGTCAATGATGAATTCAGTCGCATCACTACGATAGAGGTCTAACTTGCCAAACTTAAAGCCACGTTCCCACATCTCATTGACAATCTCAAGAGTGGTATAGAGGTCAATTTCCACATTAGAGGCTTCATTGTTCTTCCGTTTTTCAGCGATTTCTTCCATTCTGCGCTTGATGGCGTCCAAGCCCGCACCCATGGTCTTGATATCAAAAGCCTTAGCGCGGATTGAAAAGTAAGCACAGTAGTAATAAATGGGATGGTGAACCTTGAAGTAGGCTACGCGCAAGGCCATCATAACGTAGGCTGCCGCATGGGCCTTAGGGAACATATACTTGATTTTTCCACAGGATTCGATATACCACTCTGGTACCTTATTAGCCTTCATAGCCTCGATGTAGCCATTTCGTTCTTCTTCGGAAATCTTCAGCCACAAGCCCTTACGTACCCGTTCCATAATGGTAAAGGCCATCTTAGGCTCGAGGCCCGCATGCATGAGATAAACCATGATGTCATCCCGACAACCGATAACAGTCGATAGGTCCGCTATTCCTTGCTTGATCAAATCCTGGGCATTTCCCAACCACACATCAGTACCGTGGGACAGACCAGACAACTGAAGCAATTCCGCAAAGGTCGTCGGATGCGTTTCGTCTACCATCCCACGTACAAAGTTTGTTCCAAACTCTGGGATTCCCAGCATGCCCGTCGGCGTTCCGATTTGCTCCGGCGTCACCCCAAGCACATCAGTCCCAGAAAAGAGGGCCATGACACCTTCATCATCCATAGGAATTTCATTAGGATCAATCCCAGACAAGTCCTGCAGTTTCCGAATCATGGTCGGATCATCATGCCCCAGCACATCGAGTTTGAGGACGTTCTCATCGATATCGTGGAAGTTAAAGTGAGTCGTCTGCCATTCAGCCGTCACGTCATCCGCTGGATACTGAACAGGCGTAAAGTCGTAGACATCCATATAGTTAGGAATAACAACGATTCCTCCCGGGTGTTGTCCTGTAGTCCGCTTGACACCAGCAGCACCTTGAGCAAGGCGTTCCACCTCTGCATCACGATAGAACTTCCCGTAATCACGCTCATAGCCCTTGACAAATCCATAGGCAGTCTTGGCAGCCACCGTACCAACTGTTCCTGCACGGAAGGCATATTCCTCACCAAAGATATCACGCACATCCAAGTGGGCGCTAGGCTGATCTTCCCCCGAAAAGTTCAAGTCAATATCGGGAACCTTATCTCCATCAAAACCAAGGAAGGTCTCAAACGGAATATCCTGCCCATTTTTGCTGAGTTTGTGGCCACAGTTTGGACAGTCCTTATTAGGCATATCAAAACCTGAACCATAAGAACCATCGGTGATAAACTCGCTGTACTGACACTGACCACAGACATAGTGAGGGGAGAGAGGATTGACCTCCGTAATCCCGATCATGGTCGCAACGAAACTGGAACCGACAGATCCACGAGAACCAACCAAGTAGCCCCGTTCATTGGAACGTTGCACCAGCATCTGCGATGCCAGATAAATCACGGCAAATCCATTCCCCAGAATGGAAGTTAATTCTTTTTCAATCCGCAAATCAACGATATCTGGCAGAGGATTTCCATAAATCTCAAAAGCTTTCTTATAGGTCAACTCAGCAACCGTTTCTTCAGCCTTGTCGATGAAAGGCGTGTACAAGTCACCCTTAACGACCTCAACAGGCTCAAAAATTTCTGCCAAGGCATTGGTGTTTTCAATAACCAATTTACGAGCCAATTCCTCGCCCAAGAAGGCAAATTCATCCAACATCTCATTAGTCGTTCGAAAATGAGCTTTCGGAAGAGGAGCTGGTTGGGCATGTTCACCATGACCGATGGTTCGGTTAATCATAGCCCCCTGGCCCAAACTACGGACGATAATTTCACGGTAAATCTCTTCTTCCGGTTCGATATAATGGACATTTCCCGTAGCCAAAACAGGCTTCCCAAGACGGTCCCCAACCTCTATCAAACTCTTGATAATAGTTTGGAGTTCCTCCATATCCTTGACCTGCTCTTTAGCAATCAAGGGAGCATAGATAGCCGGTGGCATGACCTCGATAAAGTCATAATACTTGGCCACCTCAACCGCCGCATCCACACCTTGGGAAACGACAGCGTCAAAAACTTCACCCTCCGAGCAAGCCGACCCCAAAATCAAGCCCTCCCGATGGGCGTCTAGAACCGTTCTCGGAATCCGTGGCACCCCTTCAAAATACTTGGTGTTAGACAAAGAAACCAGCTTAAAAATATTTTTTAAACCAACTTGATTCTTGACATAAATGGTCGCATGTTTAATCCGAGCTTTTTTATAAGAATCTGGACTGATTAGATCAATATTGAGTCTAGCCAGATCGGCCACACCATGTTTTTCTGCTACCTCTTTGATAAAGATGAAAAGCAGACGACCAGTAGCTTCCGCATCGTAGTTGGCCATGTGGTGGTGTTCAAGTGCCACACCAAAACGCTTGGTCAAAGGCCCCAAACCATGACGTTTATACTCAGGATAGAGGTTTCTAGCAAACTCCAGCGTATCGATGACTGGCTGGCTAATCTTAGGCAGACCATGACGCTCATAGTTGGCATTCATAAAACCAACGTCAAAGGTAGCATTGTGGGCTACTAAGACTGTATCCTTGCAAAACTCTTGGAATTCTTGTAAAACTTG
This sequence comes from Streptococcus sp. HMSC072D07, assembly GCF_001814835.1. Lineage (GTDB taxonomy): Bacteria > Bacillota > Bacilli > Lactobacillales > Streptococcaceae > Streptococcus. The sequence continues at coordinate 1,678 of NZ_KV818067.1, read as the reverse complement.
TTCCAGTGGTTTGGCATTTTTGACATGATCATCTGTAATACCAGTCAACTCAGTAGTAAAGGCTGATAATGGATGTCCGGGATTGATAAATTCATCAAATTCGGCAATAACATTCCCCTTATACATCTTAGAGGCCGCAACCTGAATCAAGTCATTATAGATAGCTGAAAGTCCCGTCGTTTCAACGTCAAAGACCACGTAGGTCGCTTCTGACAAGTCCATCTCCACTTCGTTATAAACGATAGGGACACGGTCCTCCACGATATTGGCTTCCATTCCATAGATCAGCTGGATTCCAGCTTTCTTAGCTGCCTTGTAGCCATGTGGGAAGGATTGAACATTTCCATGGTCGGTGATGGCAACCGCCTTGTGCCCCCACTTAGCAGCTGTCGCAACGATCTCCTCTACCTCTGGTAGAGCATCCATGGTCGACATGTTGGTATGAGCATGAAACTCAACCCGACGCTCACCTTCTGGCATCAAATCCTTCCGCTCATAGTGAACAACTTCCTGCACATCCTGCACGTTCATTGTCAAATCACGTGTGAAATTATTCATCTCCACATTTCCACGAACTCGGAGCCAAGAATTCTTCTTAATGATGTCAAACTTCTGAGCTTCTTCTTCATTCTTAACCCATTTTTGCATTGAAAAACTTGAAGTGTAGTCTGTCATTTTAAAGTTGATCAAAACGCGACCAGTTCTGGTCACCTTATGCTCCACATCAAAAACGACCCCTTCAAAGACCAGACGATTTTCCTCAGTCGTCACGTCAATCATCTGGGTAACCTCAGCCTTATCTAGTTTAGGCTTGGCCATAGCCTTTTTAGCCTGAAAATCAAAGGCTGGCTTCTCTTCTACTGGAGGAGGAGCCATTTGTTCCAGTTGCTCCATAGCTCGTAAAGCTTCTTCGTTGGCAGCCTGAACGATTTGTTCATTCTCCGTATGGAAGGCCTCCTCCTGCTCCTGTGTAAGAGCATCATTCTTTTCTATTTGACAAACAAAGGCTGGGAAACCAAATTTTTCAAGTTGCTTTTCTAAATTAGGAAGATGATTCTTCTTAAAGTGCTCCTTATCAATCGCCTCTGAACCTTCAATAATGAGTTGATTTCCCTCCGCACGAACGTTTAAATTCTGGTAAAGAGATTTAAACCCTTGACTTGCACATGGACCTTCAGAAAAAGCCTCCTTGTAGTAGGCCTGTAAGAGTTCATTAGAGAATTCTTGAGAAAGAGTCTTGATTTCAAAAACAGCTCGATTCCCTGTCTTAGAAAATTCTTCACAAAGCCCTTTCTTTAACTCCAAAAAGATTTCAATCGGTAAAATATTAGAAAATACAAAATAAAATTCCCATACCTTACTAATTTTGTGAACCACAACACGCTCAATTCTGGCATCAACAAGAGCAGGATCCCGTCTCAATTGATCAGAGATTCCTAGTTGATTCATTAAAATTTCAAACTTACTTGCCATTCATTTTCCTCACATTATTCTCTTACTATTTTACCATAATTAAAGAAAATATATGACTAGTACCATTCCTTAAGCACTGCTAGTTTACACAAATTTGTTCCGTAAACAAAAAAGAAGACTCACAGAATCTCCTTAGTAAATAAAAAAAGATACCCTTAAGTATCCTCGTAATCAATCGGGAAGACAGGATTCGAACCTGCGACAC
>NZ_KV818066.1:67059-172569 GCF_001814835.1 Streptococcus sp. HMSC072D07 | reverse complement strand
CTGCTTTCTTGCCAATCTCTCCTTGGTAGGAAGAATACTTCCGTTTTCGACGGATACGAGCTGTTAAACCAAGATTTTTCATCAGACGTTGGACCTTCTTATGGTTTACTATATACCACGATTCCTCAATTCAAGAGTTATTCGGCGATAGCCATAGTTGCCTTTATGCTCACTATAAATGGCTTGTATTTCGTCCTTTAGCTCTTTGTCCTTATCTGGTTGATATAGCTATTTCAACTGATAATGGTAAGTTGAGCGAGGTAAACGAGCCGCTTCAAGAAGTAAATCTAGTCGAAATCCTTCTGAAATCATTTCTCTAACTGTCTCTGCCTTTCTCGCTCTAAGGCCTCGTCCCTTTCCTCTAACTCTTTTAACTTTTTTAGGTAGGCCACCTCAGTACGTAAGCGTTCATTCTCTTCCTGAAATCGCTCTAGTTCTGTCATTTCTTCCCGAGTTTTCTTCCGTTTACGTCTCATTTTAGCTGGTCTCCCTCTTGTTTTATCAACAATAGTATACCCGTTTTTTTGTATTGTGCCTGCCAATTCGAAAGTAATCCACTACTTGGAAGAGCATAATCAAGACTAACACTTCTATGTGAACAACCTTCCAGCAGAACTTTATCTATCATTTCTTGTTTTAGTTCTGGAGAATAATAATGACTCTTCCCTTTTTTGACGATTTCTATTCCGTAACGATCAATCAATCGGACTAAGTACTTAAGATTTGAAAGGTTCATTCCATATTTATCTAACAGTCGCTTGAAGCTGATTCCTTGTTTTCTTAGTTCATAGATTTGAACTTTATCTTCATAACTTAATTTCATAATAAAACACCCCCAAAAGTTAGATTTTTTCTGTCTAACTTTTGGGATGCAGTTCATGCAAGAGTATTCTTCTACCAAATCTACTATGGATGAGCTTTATCAAATACGAAAGAACTATGGAATTTATATGGATAAGGATAAGGATAAGGAGATGGAGAGATGGCTTTTCTATATTCTCCTCTTACCTTGTTTGTTTGATCATGCACTTAATTGCTTCATCAATATTGAAAACTGTACCTTTTCCATCTATCCATCTATCCCAAAAATCAATAGTTGAACTTTTAGGTTCTTCTTTAGGTTTATCTAAAATAATTTTAGTAGGTAGCTTAATCGAATCTCCAATAACAATACATTCTCCAACATCAAGATTTGGTAATGTTTCAACCAAGCCTACCAATGAATCGGTTAACATAGTTGCCACTGCTGATTTATCTCTATCATTCGTAATTTTTAAACTTATAATATTATTGCATTGAGATATTATAGTAGAATTTAATTCCGCAGGTCTTTGAGAAACAATCACCAATGAAACACCATATTTTCTCCCCTCTTTAGATAATTTTTCAAATATCTCCAGCGATTTATTCTCAACCGCTTTCAATTTCGTTGTATCTCTCGGCATATATAAGTGTGCTTCATCGCAAATAAAGGCTATAGGATGCCTAGTCTCATCTGTTTTAGGCGACATCCAAAATTGGACTTCATATACCAGTCTTGTAACAATCCCTATTATTATAGGTAACATATCTGATGGGACTTCTGATAAATCTATTACTTTTATCTTTTTATCTAGTCCCATTATTTTATCAACAAATTCTTTCAGATAGTCAGCTCTTACAGTATTATCTTCATTAAATACAAACCCATATTTTTTATCATCTATTTTTGTCTGAAGTCTCGTAATAAGGTTTGTTAATTTCCCATAGTATTGACCTTGTTTCGTCTTTGCTTGTCCTTTTTTATCTCCTGTTTTATATACTTCACCTGTTGTTTCTTCCTTTATATTTTCATCCTCTAAATATGCTTTTAACCCTTTTGCTGAAAAAGGAATCGGCGTATCTGCTGTAATTATTTCGGATGAAAATTCAGTCATATTTTCTTCAAGATACCTTTTCTTGTGCTCTAAAATATATTTAATTACTGCTGCCCTTTGATTTGTAGATGTCCCTTCAGAAGATTCAATAAACAATGAATGAATTTCCTCATAATTGAAACACCACAGAGGAATATGTAACCCATCCTCAGAGTCACAAATTTTTATCTGTTCAGCATAACTTAATTCATTGTATTCACCATGCAAATCAAAAACAATTAAATTAGCGTGCTCCAACTCATTTGCTTTTTCAAGAATATTTGCTACAGTAAAAGATTTTCCACTTCCAGTACTTCCTACTATTGTTGCATGTCTTTGAAAAAATCTATTTCCATCCAAAATAGCTTCAACAGTTTTATGACTTGCATATTTGCCAATAATTAATCTTTTTTCTGAAGATATCTCATTTTCAAGAGAGTTCATAATAATAGAGAGAGCTTTACCATCGGCTAAATAAACTTTGCTATTGATTTCAGGATAAGTGTTCACTGCTCTTTTGAAAATATTTTGTTTAGTTGAAGACAATTTTTTATAAAATGTACCTACTAAAGTTATATTGCAAAAGTTATATGAATACTCTTGTTCTTCAGTTTCTTCGTCATCAATATCAATTCTCTTTTTGCTCACCCTAGTTACTATTCCAATTAGTTTTTCATCTGCATTATTTCCAGATAAAACAACTATATCATTTATTTTTAGCCTATTTAAAATTTCTTCCTTTTCTACTGATACAGATACTTTCTTGGTATCAACATTTTGAACAACTCCAACTTCTTGATTTAAATAATTTTGAATATCTTCCATAATTTTCTCCTATCCTAAAAAAGTTTCCGAAAATACATTTATATCCCATAATTCCTTATTTATATTATATTTTTTACCTTTATATACCATATAACTTCCTTCTTCTGTACCGCTTTCTTTCTCTTCATATTTATAAAATAAGGTCCAATTTTCATTTTTCATTGCTCTATCTAAAAAAGATTGTTTTATCGTTCTTGTCAAGACAACCACATCCTTTTGAGTATCCTCAAATACTGTATTAAAATGCTGGTCATTAAAACCATATCCATAAATAAATATAGAAAAATTCTTTTTAGAGTCTGTTATCAATTCATTAAAAATTTCTCTATGACATCTGAAAATACCGTTAATCATTCCTGACTTATATTTCATACTGCCTGGTGCAATAATATCTATATACCGCTTGTTATCTTTTAGTAGTTGATAATCATTAATCTGATATTCCCTATCATTCTTTTTTATCCAATTGACTGATCCATGTGGCTTAAATAATCTTACTAGAGGAACGCTCTTAGAAAAAAAATCATAAGGTTGCTTTAGTATATTTTCATTAAAAGTTTGATACATATTCCCCGAAAACCCTAATGTAGTTGATAGTTTTAATTTATCACAAATTAGTTCTATTATTCTGTCATAATTAGGAGTCATTATATCGATTACTTGATTGTTTACACTTACAGTTCCTAATAGGTACTTTAATAATTTTTCAAATCCGGAAGCTTCATTTAATATATTAAAATGACGAACGTATTCTTCATCTAAAATAAATTCACTCGTTATCTCTCGAATTGTTTCCACAAACGATTCTTCACTTATTGAAACATCTAATAAGGCTGCTTCCAAGCCTTCATCTTTGATCTTCCCTTTATATTTGTTCCACTGTTCTTGTAACTCTAAATCACTGATACTTTCAAATGACTTCTCCAATTTTTCAGCCAATTTCGCCATTCCCGGAATATTCATTGCAATAGAAAGCCCTGTTCCAACTATCAATTTAGGAAAATTTACACCTGATAGGTATCGTTCCTTAATGTCCATAAATATTGGCTCAAATTCTTCACTATCTATATTCATCACTACACTCCATAATTTCTTCAATACCACAATCCAAAGTATTGCAAATTCTAAGTAAAACATCCGTCGTTATATTCTGCCCATTCTTCATTTTGTAAAATGTGCTTTTACTTATTTTTGCCTTTTCCATCAATTCATTATTTGTCATATCTAAATCAATAAGTTTTTTGAACAATTTTTTATAGCTAAATACTCTCATCTATATTATTATCCCCTGTAATTACATTTAGAGTTACATATGGCTCTTTTAGTTTAATAAAATTATCTAATTTTATTCTTCTGCCAAGATATAAAAAATACATAATATCATTAAATTCTTTTATTTCTTCACTATCCTCATCTATAATTCCATATTGCTTGTAATACGGCAATGCACTTTCAAAGTCGATATACAAATGACCTTTCGAATCTATTTCATTTCCAATTTTCATAATTTTATCAATACACAACTCATACATATTTTTATAAAGCGAATTAAATCTAATTAGCTTTATAAATTCTATCCCTTTATTTTCTGCAATCTCATTAAATACTTTATCTGACATTACATCTAAATTAATCAAGTTGTTTTTTTCAGCTTCAATCCATCTGATTGCTTCTTCTTTATCAAATGCTTTAACAATAGCTAATGCCAATCTATCAATAACATGAATGTTATTTGGGTATTTATTATATAAAAATATTAACACCTTATACCGCACTATTGGTGGTAATAATGAAAATGACCGTAAAACATCACTCCTTGATCCAAATTCATAAGTTTCAAAATAATTTATAAGCATGAATGAAAGCATATCCAAAAGCTTATCCACGATTTTGTCAAATTCATCAGATGTAACCTCTTCTAAATACTCAGTATGTGTAAATTTATTACCATCCTGTTTAATATTATCTAATGCTTCTTTTAAAAACTCACTATTATTGAGAGCATCAATTTTTTTAGATATTTCATTTGCGCCAATCGTCATTTTTTTACTTGGATTAATATCTAAAATTTTTCTCACTATCACTTCTGCATACTGGCGAATGGTAGCAATTTTATTTCGGTTAGATGTCTCCGAATAAAAAATATCCCCCATTAAATCTTTTACCAATATTTGATATTTTTCATTATCAAATTTTTTCATTCAACAACATCCCTTCAAGAAAACTATATTTATTGTATTATACCATAAAGTACACTTTTTCATAAATATGTTCTCTTTAATCGAACTTACGCAAATAAAAAAAACAGTGCAGTGTACTGACCCCTAAAAGTTGGACAAATAATTGTTGAAAGGATTTAGTTCTGTATTGTACAGGGCTAAGTCCTTTTAGTTTGACTTTGATTCGTTTGTTGTTGTAGTAATCAATGTAGTCCACAATAGCTTGTTCAAGGTCTTCTAAAGACCTAAAGTGCTTCTCATAACCGTAAAACGTCTCCGATTTCAAAATACCAAAGAAGGACTCCATCATACCGTTGTCTGGGCTGTTGCCCTTTCGTGACATAGATGGCTGAATTCCCTTACTCTCTAGGAACCGATGATAAGAATCGTGTTGGTATTGCCACCCCTGGTCACTATGGAGAATCGTATTCTCGTAGTGTTTCTCTGTGAATGCCTGTTCCAACATGGTTTCCCTTGTTCTAAGTTGGGCGAAGTAGAAAGATTATAGGCGATAATTTCGCTGTTAAAGCCATCTAAAACGGGCGATAAATACAATTTCTGTGCGCTATTTGAAATGGCAAACTCTGTCACATCTGTATAGCACTTTTCCATTGGCCTCGATGCTTCAAACTGGCGTTGAATGAGATTCTCTGCTTTCTTGCCAATCTCTCCTTGGTAGGAAAAATACTTCCGTTTTTGACGAATTCGAGTTGCTAAATCAAGGACTTTCATCAGACGTTGAACCTTCTTATGATTGACCGCATAACCACGATTTCTTAGTTCTAAGTGAATCCGACGATAACCATAATTTCCCTTGTATTCGGTATAAATGACCTGAATTTCGGTTTTAAGTTATTGATCCTTATCAACCCCATCCAGCCGCTTCAAGAAGTAAATCTAGTCGAAATCCTTCTGAAATCATTTCTCTAACTGTCTCTGCCTTTCTCGCTCTAAGGCCTCGTCCCTTTCCTCTAACTCTTTTAACTTTTTAGGTAGGCCACCTCAATATGTAAGCGTTCATTCTCTTCCTGAAGTCGCTCTAGTTCTGTCATTTCTTCCCGAGTTTTCTTCCGTTTACGTCTCATTTTAGCTGGTCTCCCTCTTGCTTTCTCAACAATAGTATACCCGTTTTTTTGTGTTGTGCCAGCCAATTTTTCAACAACGAGCGACTAGGTAAAGCATAATCTAAAGCTACACTTCTTTGCGAACAACCTTCCAGCAGAACTTTATCTATCATTTCTTGTTTTAGTTCTGGAGAATAATAACGATTCTTCCTTTTTTGGCGATTTCTTTCCCATAATGGTCAATTAATTTCACCATGTACTTTAGACCAGAAGCATCCACACCAAATCTTTTTGAAAGCTGTTTGAAGCTTTGTCCTTGTTTTCTTAGTTCATAGTTTTGAATTTTATCTTCATAACTCAATTTCATAATAAAACACCCCAAAAGTTAGATTTTTCTGTCTAACTTTTGGGGTGCAGTTCAACACATGAGTGGGACTCTTTTTATAATTTTTGTTTGAGCTCAACCAAGACATTCATAGCCTGCATCGGTGTCATATTGTACACATCCAGTTTAGCTAATTCTGCTAGGATAGGATGCTCTGCAGGGGTATCAAAGAGTGACATCTGCTCTGTAACAGCACTTGTTTGTCTCATCGGCGCAGGACTTTCCGTCCCTTGATTCTCCAGTTGAGCCAATATTTTATCCGCCCTTGCTAAAAGTTCTGCTGGTAAGCCAGCAATCTTAGCAACATGGATACCATAGGATTTGTCAGCTGGTCCTGGTTCGATCTTGTGAAGGAAGGTGACCTGCCCATCCTGCTCCAAGGTTGCCACATGAACATTGACCAAGTGTTCCAAGCTAGACTCCAGACTGGTCAACTCATGGTAGTGGGTCGCAAAGAGGGTTTTGGCTCCGATATGTTCATGAATGTATTCGATGATGGACTGGGCCAGAGCCATCCCATCATAAGTCGCAGTCCCTCGACCTAACTCATCAAAGAGAATCAAGGAATTCTTGGTCGCATGCGAAATGGCATTGTTAGCCTCCATCATCTCCACCATAAAGGTTGATTGACCTGAAACCAAGTCATCTGCTGCTCCGATACGAGTAAAGATGGCATCGAAAATCGGCAAATGGGCGCTTTCTGCCGGCACATACGAGCCTAGCTGGGCCATAACCGCCGTCATGGCTAACTGGCGCATGTAGGTTGACTTCCCACTCATGTTTGGCCCTGTAATCAGCTGAATACTGGTATCTTCTGACATCTGGATACTGTTTGGAATGTAGGTCTGAGCTCCCATAACCTTTTCAACGACAGCATGGCGTCCTTTCTGGATAGCGATTTGGGAATCCTCTCCAAACTCAGGTCGAATCAAATGCTGGGTTTCAGCCACAACTGCGAGACTTTGCAAGACATCAACCGTCGCAATTCCTTGGGCTAAAGCCTGTAAACGCTGGATATACTTGCTGACTTCCTCACGGATACGCATAAAGATTTCATATTCTAGGTTGGCTGACTTCTCACGCGCCTCCAGCATATCTCCCTCGATACGGGCTAACTCCTCTGTCCCAAAGCGTTCCGAGTTTTTCAGTGTTGCCTTGCGGAAAAAGTGGGCTGGAACATTTCCCAGTTGCGAATTAGTCACATGGAAATAGTAACCATCTTTTTTATTGTAGTCGATCTTGAGCGTACTGATGCCAGAGTTTTCTCTCTCCTTAGCCTCAATCTCAGCAATCCAGCTAGTCCCTTCTCTGAGGACACGACGGTACTTGTCTAAGGTCTCATCAAATCCCGTACGGATAATGCCACCTTCCGTAATCACGTGAGGAGCTTCAGGAGCAATGGCAGCACTAATCAAGCTCTCCAACTCCGGAATGGCATCCAGCTGTGCGATGAGATAGGCTAGAGCAGGCTGCTCCATGCCTTCTAAAATCGCTCGAATCCGTGGCACACTAGATAAGGTAGTCGCCAGTTGCAAGAGATCCTTTGGATTGGTCTTGCCAAAAGAAACCCGACTAGCCAAACGTTCGATGTCATAAACACCCTTGAGACTGTCTGTCAAATCACTACGCTCAAAGAAGTGGTCAAGAAAGACCTGCACCACCTCTTGACGTTGGACGATTCGTTCCTTATCAATCAAGGGACGATGGATCCAAGAGCGCAAGAGCCGCATGCCCATAGCTGTTTTGGTTTCATCCAAAAGCCAGAAAAGACTCCCCTGCTTCTTGCCTGAACGGGCATTCTCAACCAAATCCAGACTAGCCTTGGTCGCATAATCCATCTGCAAGAAATCTTTAATTTCATAGCGGATAACTGGTTTGAGATGGTTCAATTCTCGCATCTGGGTACGGTGAACATACTGGAGGAGCTTACTAGCTGCCGCTTGCTCCACAGCTGCCAAACGTGAATCCAGTAAATGAAGGTCCTCAAAGCCTTCCTTCTCATAGGAAAGCACCAGATTCATCTGGCGACTGAGAATTTGTTCTTCTTCCTCAGACAAGTCATAACCCAGCACCACTTCTCGCGCCTTGAGGTTACGGACTTCCCCACAAACCAACGTGAAATCCAATAGCCCCGTCACATAAAAGTCACCCGTCACCAAATCCATATAAGCCAGACCAAATTGATTGCCATCACAATCTAAGGAAACCAAGAAATTATTCTGACTATCCGGCTTACTGCTATCAACGACCGTTCCAGGTGTGATGACCTGGACCACCTCTCGCTTGACAACACCAACCGCTTGTTTGGGATCTTCCATCTGTTCGGCTATGGCTACCTTATAGCCCTGCTCAATCAGAACATCGATATACTGCTGGGCAGAATGATAGGGGACACCCGCCATGGGTATCGGATTTTCTGCATTTTTATTCCGACTCGTTAAGGAAATTTCTAAAATTTGCGCTGCATTAATTGCATCTTCATAGAACAACTCGTAAAAATCACCCATCCGAAAAAGCAAAAAAGCATCTGGGTATTGTTTTTTAATATCCACATACTGTTGCATGCCGGGTGATAGCTTTTCTGTTGCCATTTTCCGTCTCTCCTTGCTAAAAATAAGTCTTGAGAGCAACTCCCAAGACCTTATTTATCTTTCATCAAATCTAGCAAACGATCTTCCATCAGCTTGGCAACGTGCTGGTCTCGACAAATAACCAATAAGGTATTAGCACCAGCAACCGTTCCTAAAATCCATTCATCCTTGTTTGCATCTACAATGTTTGCTAAGACTGCAGCTTCCCCAAGTTTGGTATGAAGTACTAAGGTGAACTCTGCTCTTGCAACTCCTTCTAAATGATGAGACAAAAACTCAACTAAATCAATCTTATCTGTCTCATTTGCTAGTACATAATACACCATATCATTTTTCTTAACCTTGGTCAAGCCGATTTCACGCAAATCACGTGACAAAGTCGTTTGTGTCACATAAACATTACGAGCTTCTAAACGATCTTGAATCTCTTTTTGTGTCCCAAGTTTTTCTTCGGTGATCATCTTTTTAATCAATTGATGCCGTTCTCTTTTTCTCATATTATCCTCTTAAGTGAATATTTATAACAAGTTTTACATTTATTTTATAACTACATTATACCAAAAAAAATAGATAATTCAAAAAAATTCTTTTCTTTCTCAAAAAATGTAGTAAATTGTGTTAAAATAGTAAAAAAGCCCAAAAGGAGCCCTTATGAATACAAAAGAATTGATTGCTAGCGAGTTGGCTAGCGTCATTGATAGCCTGGATCAAGAGGCTATTTTAAATTTACTGGAAACACCTAAAAACTCAGAAATGGGAGACATCGCCTTCCCTGCCTTTTCTCTAGCAAAGGTCGAGCGTAAAGCTCCGCAAATGATTGCAACAGATATTGCTGAAAAAATCAATAGTCAAGCCTTTGAAAAGGTTGTCGCTACTGGACCTTACGTCAACTTTTTCCTTGATAAATCTGCTATTTCGGCTCAGGTATTACAGGATGTTATCACTGAAAAAGAACACTATGCCGACCAAACCATTGGCAAGCAAGAAAATGTCGTCATCGACATGTCTAGTCCCAATATCGCAAAACCATTCTCTATTGGGCACTTGCGTTCAACGGTTATCGGAGATAGCTTGTCACATATTTTCCAAAAGATCGGCTATCAAACGGTCAAGGTCAACCATTTGGGAGACTGGGGTAAACAGTTTGGAATGTTGATCGTTGCCTACAAGAAATGGGGAAATGAGGAAGCCGTTAAAGCGCATCCAATCGATGAACTTCTTAAACTCTACGTTCGCATCAATGCTGAAGCTGAAAAAGATCCTAGCTTGGATGAAGAAGCACGCGAATGGTTCCGCAAACTGGAAAATGGAGATGAGGAAGCCCTCGCTCTCTGGCAATGGTTCCGTGATGAAAGTTTAGTGGAATTCAACCGTCTTTACAATGAATTGCAAGTCGAATTTGACAGCTACAACGGAGAAGCCTTCTACAATGATAAGATGGATGCTGTTGTAGACATTCTCGCTGAAAAAGGACTTCTTGTTGAGTCAGAAGGGGCTCAAGTTGTCAATCTTGAGAAATATGGAATTGAACATCCAGCTCTTATCAAAAAATCTGATGGTGCAACTCTCTATATCACACGTGACTTGGCTGCAGCCCTCTACCGTAAAAACGAATACCAATTTGCAAAATCCATCTATGTTGTTGGTCAAGAGCAATCTGCCCACTTCAAACAACTCAAGGCAGTACTACAAGAGATGGGATACGATTGGAGCCAAGACATTGTCCATGTTCCGTTTGGATTGGTAACAAAAGAAGGGAAAAAACTCTCTACTCGTAAAGGAAATGTCATCTTGCTAGAACCGACTATCGCTGAGGCTGTTAGTCGTGCCAAGGCCCAAATCGAGGCGAAAAATCCTGAGTTAGAAAATAAAGACCAGGTTGCCCACGCTGTTGGAGTTGGGGCTATCAAGTTCTATGATCTTAAGACCGACCGTACAAATGGATATGACTTCGACCTTGAAGCTATGGTATCCTTTGAAGGAGAAACTGGACCTTACGTTCAATACGCCTACGCTCGTATCCAATCCATCTTGCGCAAAGCCGATTTCAAACCAGATGCAGCTGGCAACTACAGCTTGAACGATGCTGAAAGCTGGGAAATCATTAAGCTACTCCAGGACTTTCCACGTATTATCAATCGTGCAGCAGATAACTTTGAACCTTCTATCATTGCGAAATTTGCGATTAGTTTGGCTCAAGCATTTAACAAATATTATGCACATACACGTATCCTAGATGAAAGTCCTGAGCGCGACAGTCGTCTGGCCCTCAGCTACGCAACCGCAGTCGTCCTCAAAGAAGCTCTTCGTTTGCTCGGAGTAGAAGCGCCGGAGAAGATGTGATTCAGTACTAACAATTGGAACTTAAGTTCCTAATTGTTAGACGCTAGCCGCTTATATGCGGACTAGCTAACTGCTTCACTAGTCATGGCCCCTAAATATAATCGATTTAGAGGCCATAACGTCGTAACTATGGTGATTTGGCTTGGCGCTTCACTAACTTATCAAACCAAATAACAGCGATTTAGTTGGGTTTAGGTTCTAATCTTTTAAATTACTTGAAAGCAATCTGAAAGATTGAGGCAAAATAACATTTATATTTTGTTCGGCCTTGCAGCTGTTCAATGAAATAATTTATTCACTTTTACTATTTCTTTATCACACTGGGAGATTCCTTATGAGCCAATATGCTTATATCCTCGTTGTACTTAGCTTGGTTTTCCTTTTTCTGCTCAATAAGTACGAGAAGGAAAGACTTCAAAGACTCTACCAAGAGCAACTCTTGAAGGACGAGACATTTAGGTCTGACATCAAAGAGAAAATTCACACGACTGAAAATATCAATGATGTCATTGCACATATCAATAAAACTTACCATCTGGGAATGTTGCTCTCAAAAGACGTCACAGATCAATTGAAATAATCAAAATCCGAGAAGCTTTCTTCTCGGATTTTTTAGGCTTACCATATTCTCCTTGGAGAAATTTCATTAATACATGTAAAGTTTTCTGTAATTTTCTATATTTTTTCAAAATATTCTTGCATTTCCTTTAAGTTTTTTGTAGAATAGTAGCTATCTATTCAGATTATTCTGAAAATTCAAAAATAGGAGTGTTTATTATGTCACAAGTTACGTTATCAAACCAGTCAACCTGGGCAAGCAAACTAAAGGCAATGGGGCCAGGAATCCTAATGGCTTCTGCTGCCGTTGGAGGTTCTCACATTGTATCCTCTACTCAAGCTGGCGGTTCTTATGGTTGGTCACTACTCCTCTTGGTTATCTTGGCCAATGTTTTTAAATATCCATTTTTCCGTTTTGGTGCCGAATATACTGCCGACACTGGTAAAACCTTGGTCGAAGGCTATGCTGAAAAAGGAAAACTCTATCTCTGGATTTTCTTTATCCTCAATGTCTTTTCAGCTATGGTCAACACAGCTGGTGTTGCCATTCTGTGCTCAGCTATCATCGCCAGTGCCTTCCCAATGATCGGTCTTAGCATCACTCAATGGTCCCTTATCCTTGTTGCAGTCATTTGGGCTATGTTACTCTTTGGTGGCTACAAACTATTGGACGGTATGGCAAAATGGATTATGTCTGCTTTGACCATTGCAACAGTTCTTGCAGTTATCATTGCAGCAATTAAGCATCCTGAATACAGCTCTGATTTTGTCGAGAAGACACCTTGGCAAATGGCGGCCCTCCCTTTCATCGTTTCCCTCTTAGGATGGATGCCTGCCCCTATTGAAATTTCAGCCATCAACTCACTCTGGTCTGCTGAAAAGAAAAAGACCGTCAACTTTAATACAGCGGACGCCCTTTTCGACTTTAACGTTGGTTACATTGGAACTGCTATCCTAGCTGTATTCTTCGTGGCACTAGGAGCACTGATTCAGTATCCTACAGGACAGGCAGTTGAAGCCGCTTCAGCCAAGTACATTTCTCAATTTGTTGGTATGTATGCCTCTGTTCTTGGAGAATGGTCCCGTTATTTGATTACCTTTATCGCCTTTCTCTGTATCTTTGGAACAGTCATCACCGTTATCGATGGCTACTCTCGTGTCAATCAGGAATCGCTACGACTCTTGATTCGTCAAAAAGAGGATACTCGCAAATCTTTGAACATCTGGATGACCATTACCGCTATCATTGGTATCGTAATTATTAAATTCTTTGCTGGACAAGTTTCAACCATGCTTCGCTTTGCCATGATCGGTTCTTTCCTGACAACACCATTCTTCGCTCTTTTGAACTATGTATTGGTGACACGTGAGAATAAAAATCTTCCTTCTTGGCTAAAACTCCTCGCAATCGCAGGATTGATTTTCCTCTTTGGCTTTGCTATTTTCTTTATCTATGCACTTGCCATCGGAAAAGCAGGATAGTTTATAAAATGGCACCCTTACGGGGTGCTTTTTACATACACAAAAGCAGTTGAAAATCTCAACTGCCCCTCAGTACTACTTTATTTTTCTGTCTCTAACTCATACAAGTCGGCAATGATCGCTGCGACCTTTTTAATATCTCCCAGCATACCACGCATTTCAAAATCTGCTAAGACCGGGAAGCCAAAGCGCTGGCTATACTGCTTGGCTGTCAGGCAGTATTGATTGTTAAAATTGCGATTACCAGATCCCACTACACCAAAACACTTACTAGCATTGTCTCCATAGGCGATAAAATCACCCACTGGAGTCGTTAGAATCTCAACATCGCCGTTGTCGACACCATTTCCACCTTCTAGATAGGTCGGCAAGAAAGCGATATAGGGATGTTCCATTTCAAAAAATTCTTGACCTTCCTTGACTAGGTCCTTGATATGGATTTTTTGGACCTCAATCCCTTCATACTGGGACAAGAGATAGTCCTTGAGTCGGGTTACAAAACTCTCTGTATTCCCACTCAGACTGATATACACTAAGGATATTTTTTTCATGTTGACCTCTATTTTTTGTTTACGATTTAAAAAAGAACTACCAAGATTGTAACTTGATAGTTCTTTTTTGTCAATACTTAGGCAACTTCTTCTGCTTCGACTTCTTCGGTCAAATCCTTTTGCTGGCGCCACATCTTGTAAAAGACTAAGGCTAAAAAGAGAACATTGATAATGATGAACAAAATATTCGTTCCTTGTGCTAATGCTCCCATTCCTAGGCCGAGGGTAGAATCTTTGATTAATTGAACCGCATCTTGAACGTTCATATAGCTATAAACCAAACCAACAATCGCTAGTAGAACATAGCCAATATAAGCATAGTTTGCGAATTGCACATTTTTACGTAGGAGAAATACAAAAGCTACTACAACTAAAATTGCAGATAAAACAATCAACAACATATTAAAAATAGAGTGCGATGACGCTGTTACTTGGTAAGTATAGTTGACTGCGTCTTCTAATTGCTGAGCAGTAAGCGTCCCGCTATTCGCCAGGCTAGCACGAAGCACATCTTTACTTGGCAATGGACTCAAGATTCCAAATAATGACATAGATGAAATGAGGGCTGATAGGACTAACAAGACCCAAAGATAAATAGGATTCTTTTTCATGTTTTCCTCCATAAGATATTTTGAACATTATAGCATTTTTTGTACAGGAATACAACTTTTACAAGCTGGTTTCAACTTGTTTCCGATAAGCTTTCGGTGATTTTCCGCACAATTTACGGAAAACCTTGTAGAAATATCCAACATTACTATAGCCAACTGCATAGCAAATATCTTCGATGCTATCACTGGTCGACAGTAAGAGTTGCTGCGCTGCCTTAATTCGCTGTTTATTGAGCAATTCCGCAAAAGTCGAGTTGGTTTCCCTCTTAATCAACTGACCGAGATAGACAGGATTGATAAAGAGATCCTTGCTGATGTCCTTAAGTGAGAGCTCTTTCTGATAATCACGCCCAATCACCTCCAGCACGCTCACCACATTTTCATTCATGCGGTACTGGCCAAAGAACTTGGTCAAAGTTTCTTTGATATAGGCAACCAATTCTTCAAAGGTGTTAATGGCATGGATAGCTTTGACTATCTCGGTCATATCATCTGCTTTTAGGTGTTCAAACAAATGAAAGACATCCATGACAAACTGAGTGAAGAGCTGCTTCGTGATGGCCACGCGCGGGGTATTTTCCAAGACGACCTTCTCTAGCAGGGTTAATTCTTCGATGATTTGATTGATATTCCCTTGGATAATCACCCGATAAATCGGCTCGTAATAAGCAAACAAACTCTCGGATTTTTCTAGATTAACTGAACCGTAGAAGAGGGCTTTTTCAGCGTTGATCTTCCAATTCTCAAAGGACTGCTGGTAGGGTGCTTCAAATGGTGTCACGATGATGCCATCGAGCTGTTGATCAGAGATGAAAATCTGCCAGTCTTGCCCCAAAACATAGTAAGGAATGGTAAAAGAACCCTGCTTTTCCTTGGATAGACCAATCCACCAGCTGTCTTTACCTGACAGGTAGTTCGTAAATCCTGTCTCATCCAATTCTTGACTGAGGGTCTGACTTTGCTCCACCTTTTCCTGAAGCTGTTGCGCAATTTTTTCTAATAAATTGCCCAACTCCACCTTGTCTACTGGCTTGACCAGATAATCCACGACACTAAGGTTCATGGCTTTTTTAACGTACTCAAACTCCTGATAACCAGACAGCAAGATATAATAGGTATCTGGAAGTAACTCTTTCATTTCCCTAATCATCTCAAGTCCGGTCTTATCTGGCATGTTGACATCGGAAATGACCACATCTACTGGATTTTTCTTAATATAGTCCAAAGCATCATCTGCGTGACTTGCTGTCGCGACGACTTGCATATCCCATTTTTCAAAGGGGATTAATCGCTTGAGCCCCTCTGTCACCATGTACTCATCGTCTACTAATAAAACTTTATACATTTCTACCCTTTCTATTCATCCTGGATAGTGATATGGTAACGAACACCTTCTTGCTCAGCTGACTCTACACTGATTTGGTAGCGATCCCCAAAGTAGAGAACAAAGCGTTCGTGTACATTTACTATTCCAATTGATTGTCGCTCCCCACTATAGCTTGCCTCGTGTTCAAAACTTCGCTGAGCTAATTTTTCTTGCAAGCTAGCTAGTTTCTCAGCAGGCATTCCTCGACCATTGTCTTCCACTAAGATTTCAACGAAGCCTTGGCCCTTCAAGGCTTTGATACTGATGACATTATCTGTTCTGCGATGGTCAACACCATGGGCAAAGTAGTTTTCTACTAATGGTTGGAGTGTAAATTTTGGAATCCTCATTTCTTCCAATTCTGGTGCAATCTTGAAACCATAGGCAATGGATTTAGGATAACGCACCATACAGAGATAGCTATATTTTCGGCAAAATTCCAACTCTTGCTTCAAGGTCGTTTCCCGCTCGTCGGAGATATTGTTGCGTAACAAGCTGCTAAATTCATAGATAATATCTGCCAGTTCATCCTGGCTTTCCATAACGGCATACATCCGTAAAAACTCCAGAGTATTGTACATAAAGTGAGGATTGATTTGAGCCTGCAGGGCTCGCATATTGGCATCCTTTTGACTGAGCTCTAGCTGATAGATATCGTGGATATTTTTTTCCAGGCGATCCAACATATCATTGGTTGTTTCTGCAATGAGAAGCAACTCTTGGTCTTTTTCAGAGGTATCGATTCGAAGGCCTTCTTCTCCTTGAGCAATCACCTCAATCGAATCTACTAGGTCTACGACCTGTTTTTGGTAATTTGAAAAAGTCTGTCTAAGGGTCACGTACAAAATGATGATAAAGAGAATACTTAGCCCAATAATAACAGCAGAACTCGTCAAAGTTCCTGTAAGAACAAAATTTTTAGGAACAGCAACTCGAACCTGATAACCGTGAGAGGTGACTCCTACAAACCAGTTTTCTCGCTCGGCTGATACCTTCTCCCCAATATGGAACATTTCGGTCTCAAAAGGCGAAGTTACTGTTACAGCCATTGGGATATGACCCCGAGTATTGTCAATAGCTCCATGTAAAACATCTGGGGATAGAGAGATATAGATCACTCCTAAATCCTTGTCAGACACAGGATCAGAAACAGGAATAGCAAAACTATTGGCTGTTGGCTTAAAATCCTCCGCAGGAACTTTCTCTCCACTGCGTTTTTCTCTAGTCGAAACATATACTTCCTTGTAGTCCTGAAGAACAATAGCCACTCCAGTCACAAAATCATTCCGAACATAGAGGTCATCAATATTTTCATACAGGGAAACCGAGATATAAGGCGAAGTTTTACGCTCTAATTGCCAATAGAAATAGTCTGGTGTGCTGAGACTGAAATACTTGTAAATCCCTTCGATGCGGGCCTGATTTTCAACCAAAGACTGAGCAAGTTGGGTTGACTCTCTGTGATAGTATTCCACTTCACTCACTGTCCGAGTGGTCACACGTTCTGCAACCCGTTGGGCCTCTTTCTCACGCGAGTCCCAGTCAGCATACGATAGCATAATCGCAAAACTGGCAATGACCACGATCATAACCAAACTATAAATCCGTAAAAGAGAGTGAAGCCAAAACTGCTTCATTCTATTTTGTCGCCAATTTTTCATGGATACTTTCATAAATAGGTTCCAACATATCACTGATAAAGAAATGCCACATTCCAATTCCTACAAAAAAGAGCAAGGCAGGCATATAATAACCAACTCCTACAAGGAGAGTCGTCCCGAGTAAAACCTTGGCAATCGCAGGTAAGCTCATAAAAATCCCGATAAGGGACAGTTTCAAGGTATTTTGGTAGGATAAATCAAAGTACACCTGAAGTTTCAAGGAAACAGTGTAGGCTAGAAAGACAAGAGCAACTACAAGGACGTTGAGAAAGGTCGCCAAAAGGTGGAAAATCGTCTGGTGGGGCAATTGAACTAGAAGATACAAACCATAAACTAGGACAAGATCCACAAACACAAAACTATAGAAAGCCAAATTACTCTTGACAAAATTACTCTTATACAATTCCCAAGCTTCTTTCAAATGGTAGGCTCGATAGGTATAACCATGCTCCGCATACAAACTCATAAGGGTGGCACTTGCTGGTGCTAAACCAAATACCACTCCTCCTGCTAGTGTTAATAGCCAGAAATAAGCCGTCGCCATCATTCCCAAAAAGATACGATTAAAGACGAATTCTAAAAATTTTCCCATGCTACTCTCCTTAAACTAACGATGTAACTATTATATCATATTTCAAGCGTTTTCAAAAATATAGAACTCCCATTTACAATCCTCAAAAAGCGTGATACAATTGGTTTTGTTAATTCGCATCAAGGAGATTCTCATGAAGAAAAATATCTTAACCACCCTCTTGGCCGCCGTCCTCTACTTTCTCTGTGTAGGGATTGGAGTCTTCCTAGGACACCTGGTCGACCAAACAGGCAATATGTTCTACGCACCTGCCTTTTCTGCCCTTGTCGGTGGCAGTGTCTACATGCTTCTTTTGACGAAGGTCCCTCGTTTTGGCGCTATCACCACTCTGGGACTTTTTATGGCACTTTTCTTCCTAGCTAGCAAGCATGGCGCTGGTGCCTTTCTCCCAGGACTCGCCTGTGGTCTTGCAGCAGATGCCATCGCTCGTCTCGGCAACTACAGAGACCGAATCAAAAACACCCTCTCCTTCCTCGTCTTTGCTTTTAGCACAAGTGGTCCTATCTTTCTCATGTGGATCCGTCCCAAAGCTTACGTGGCCACTTTACTTGCGCGTGGGAAATCCCAAGAATACATTGACCGTATCATGGTCGCTCCAGAGTTGGACAAAATCCTTCTCTTTGTTTCAAGCATCCTCCTAGGTGCCTTGATTGGGGCTGTGGTTGGGCAATTTCTAAGTCAAAAAATAGCTGATAAACTATAAGGTAAAAGCCCTGAAGACTAGCAATGCCTAGCTCCAGGGCCTTTTTGTATACAATCTTAAAATTCACTATAGATAAATTCTTGAATATTCGAAAAATCGGTCACAAAACAGTAGATCACGATGCTCAAGATGACCGTATAGAAAAATAGTGTCCACAAGATTAAACGATGTGTGTTAGTTAGCTTGGTTTGCAAATTTGTAAAGTTCTTTTTCAACTTCCATCCATCCTTTCACTCCAACGTGCATCACGTCAAATAAAAAGTAATCATCATACTCTCTGTTTCCATAGTTTAATACGGTTGCACCATGGCTTTTTGCGACATCTTCTATTTTTTTATAAGTTTTTTCTCGCATCTCTCTTGAGACACCAGTGTAGTCATTCCATTTCCCGTTTACTGGGAAAATAATAACCTCAACTTCAATGCCCAATTCTTTAGCAACTGTCAAGAAGAGTTCCATATCTGAATATTCTGGTGACTCTAGGTAGCTCAAATCTTTATTAGAATCTTTCAGCGATGCATAGCGATCTTTTAAGTAAGTATTGTAGTAGTTATTATCAACAGCATAGTCATTATTGTCTGTTTTCTTTTTGACCTCTTCCACAAACTGATCCGTCATCTTTTCCCAATCATAGTCTGGGGTTTTGTCTCCTAGTGAAGGATAATCTGATTTAGCATGTTTTTGATAAAAAGTCTGTTTAAGCTTAAAGGAATACATCGCGTTATCTAACTCTAATAGTTTTTTATCAACAATAGTTCCTTTTCCATCTATGAAATAACTTTTGTATTTTTTGTAGATGTCATTTTGTTGCTTATTTCCTTTGGTAATCTCGATAATGCGATTGATTATTTTTTCTTTCGTTTCTTTACTAATCTTATCATTATCTAGCATGTGAAAAATATGTTCCTGAGAAGCCTTGTTCAAAAAGGCATCTTGATGGGTCCCATCTTTTTCAAACCACTGAACCGACTCTACTATAGCTACTTTTCGCTTACTCATTGATCCTTCAATAGAGCCCAAGGTCGTAGCCTGAATGATGTTTTGAGAATAACTGGTCCCAATCTGCATGATATTAAAATCGTTGTAGTTAAAAATTTTATTTGGATGATAGTCTTCATTTATCGTTGCGACCAACTCTGAGGAACCCATTAGAACCAGTGTATTGGGGGTGATATTGCTTGTTAGAATATCTCTACTTTTATACTTTTCATACGAGGTGCTATAACGAATACTGTTATCCTTGACTTTATAATAATCATCAATCTTCTTGACATACGTCACATTTAAAAGGGCAAGCGTCGCAATTACGAGCACAAGCGATAGTAAAAATGCTTTTAATTTAATCATCTCGTTTTATCCTATCCCTTCGATCTAGCCGATTTCTTCTCAATCTCTTATCTCTTTAAAGTCGTCAGCAAGATTTTATAGGGTTCACCTGAAAAGATAAAGAAACCAATCATAACCAAATTCATGGTCACAAACCAACTTAGTAGCTTATACCAGTTTTTGTTTTTATTTTTCTTATAAAAATTGCTTTTCTTTTGATACACTTCAAATCCAGCCATCAAGACACCATGATAAAAACCATAGACAATGTAACTAACACTAAGACCATGCCAAAAACCCATGACCAACATATTGACCATATAGGCATAGGTTGCATTGTGTAGTCTATTTTTAAACCATTTTTTCCTGATAACCTGCATCAATACTCTTGAAAATACAAAATCTCTCAACCAGGTCGACAAGGTGATATGCCATCTAGTCCAGAAATCTTTGATATCGACACTCAAGAAAGGTTTGTTAAAGTTCATCGGTGTCTGAATACCTAGAATATTACTACTTCCAACGGCCATTAGACTATAGCCTGCAAAGTCAAAGAACAGATACAAGGTATAGAGGTACATATACTTGATTGAGTAAACGACTGTGCCAGTATTATTTAGAGCGAGTAACATCTGATAAACATAGGTTGATAAAACAATCTTGTAAAGGAGTCCTAGAACGATACGATACACACCGTCCCCTGCTAATTCTAGATACTCTTTTCGGGGCATGACCTCGTTTATCTCTTTTAAAAATCTCCTACTCCGATCAATTGGACCAGCACTAACTGTTGGGAAAAAGAGCAAAAACTGTAGATAATCTTTTACACTGATTTTTTCTTTGATTAAGCCATCCGATATCTCTAGCATGATCTGAATGGTCTTAAAGGACATGTAAGAAATTCCAATAAAGGCCAACAAATGCAGAGAAGTCAGAGCAAAGACTTTATTGATCACCAAAGGAAGGATGGAAAGGAAAACCAGTGGTTTCAGCCACTTTGCCTCTATCCGCTGTGCTAGAAAAACCAGAAAATACTGGTAAACGATAAAGGCGAGCAAATAGACAATCATCGCTCGACTCTTACCATAGATAGCTCCTGCAAATAAGAGGGAGAGGGCCAAAATATAGTAGTCCTTACGTTTTTCAAAAAAGTTTACCACAAAACCAATCAGTAAAACTACAAACAAGAGAAGGAAAAACTCATTCCCCTCGAAATAATTCATACCAGCCAAACTCCTTTACATTATCATCCCTTCTACAGCAAAGTTTCTGACTTGCTAATTGGGGACCTTTATTTATTATAGCATATTTCTAAAAAGAAGCTTTATCCTTCTTGCATTTCGGTTAGAAAACAAAAAGGAGTCCCGTTGAACTCCTTCCATTATTTATGACTTAATTTCTTGGTCAAGAAATCTCCCAAGAACTGGATTGTAAAGATAATCAAGATGATAATAATGGTCGCCAAGATAGTCACATCGTGATTGTAACGATTAAATCCATAGGCAATGGCTACGTTACCAATACCACCAGCTCCAACCGCACCGGCCATAGCTGTTTCCCCAACAAGGGAAATCAAGGTCACAGTCGTCACACGAATCAAATCTGGAAGACCTTCTGATAGGTAAACACCCACGATGTCCCAGAAGGTCGCTCCGCTCGCTTGAGCCGCCTCAATGACACCACTATCTAACTCAGCCAAGACAACCTGCACCTGACGGGCAAAGAAGGCAAAGACCGCAAAAGAAAGTGGGACAAGGGCTGCATTTGGCCCGATACTTGTTTTGACAATCAAGTGAGACAGTGGCGACATGATTGCCAAGAGGATGATAAATGGTACCGCACGGAAAATAGAGGTAATCTTGTCTAAAATCCAGAAGATAACCTTATTTTCCAAGACACCGCCTGGCGCTGTCAAGACGAGGAAGAGACCTGCCACCAGCCCCAAGAACCCTCCGATGATGAAGGAAAGAACTGTCATATAAAGAGTTAGGTAGATGGCTGTTCCCCAGCCTGCCTGACCAGCCCAGCCCATCTTATAGACATTTGGTAGATAAGTTTGAATCAACTCTGTCATTTTACTGTCCTCCCTTCAATACTTTTAACTGGACGCCAGCCTGACGGATGGCATCTTGGGCACCTGCTAGTGCTGTTTTTTCACCTGACAAGACCACCACCAATTCTCCGACAGGAGTGCCATCGAGAATTTCGATATTTCCATAGAGGATATTGGCCGTTACTTGGTAATGTTTGTACAATTCATTCAAAAGTGGTTCATCTGTCGAAGCCCCTGCATACTTGAGCTGCACTAAGATACTGTTCTCAGATAAATGTTCTACGATTTCTTGCTTCTCAATCTTGACCATGGCTTCATCAATACCTGTAGCTGTTGAGATAAAGTCCTGTGTCAAAGGTTGTTTAGGGTCTGAGAAGATTTCAAGGACACTGCCTTCTTCAATCAAACGGCCATCCTGCATGACCGCCACACGGTTGGCAATGTCTTTGACAATCTGCATTTCATGCGTAATCAAGACAACCGTCAAACCTAATTTCTGGTTCAAATCTTGCAACAAGGCCAAAATCTGCTTAGTTGTCTTAGGGTCGAGGGCAGACGTTGACTCGTCTGAAATCAAAATTTTCGGATCATTTGCCAAGGCACGCGCAATGGCTACACGCTGTTTTTGCCCTCCTGATAGTTGTGAAGGGTAGTTTTCAGCACGATCCGCCAAGCCAACCAAGTCCAACAACTTAGCTACTTTTGCTTTCTTTTCTTCCTTGCTGAGTCCAGAATGTTTGAGGGCAAAGGCCACATTTTCCTCTGCTGTCTTTTGACTCATTAGGTTGAAATGCTGGAAAATCATCCCGATATCTTGACGTTTGCGACGCAACTGCTCTGCCGTCAAGGTTACCTTGCCATCAAAAATGACGTCGTTATCAATGGTAATTTTCCCAGCAGATGGTTTTTGCAAGAGGTTAATCACCCGTACAAGGGTTGATTTCCCTGCTCCAGAATATCCAACGATTCCGTAGATATCCCCTTCTTGGATGTGAATAGTCACATCCTTGACCGCTGTGATGGTTCTTTTCTTTTGGTGAAAAGTCACATCGATCTGATCTAACTTGATAATATCTCTACTCATAGCTTCTAATCAGCTCCTCTACTAATTCAATATGGGTGTAGTAATCGGCGATTCGCACGTTTTCATCTCCACCATGGTCTCGGCTATTGGCATTTCCTAGACCGAAGGCCACCATTGGTACCTCTAGGGCATCAAAGACCGTATGCATAGGCCCTGTCCCCGCTGTGGTCGGCAAGACTGAAACGCCCTGTGGATAGAATTTCTTGGCCAACTCGATCACATTGAGAATGGCTGGTGCGCTCATATCGCTTCGATAGCTCATCTCTCCCAAGGTATAGTATAATTCTACCTTATCAAAGCCATTTTTGTCTAGCTGTTTCCGAATTTTTTCCAGAACATCATGCGGTTCTAGGCCAGGAACCAAACGAACTTCTAACTTGGCACTGGCTTCTGCTGGCAAAATCGTTTTAACCCCTTGCCCTTGATAACCTGACTGAATCCCTTCGATATTAAGGGCTGGCTCGAAAAAGAAACGTTTTAGAAAGGCTGCACGATCCTCTTGTAAGAGAGGCAATTCCAAACCATAAATGCGACTGATTTCCTCAGGATTGCGTTGGGCGTAGGCATCTACCAAGGCTAGTTCTCGTTCATTTGGCTCTTGAACATCCTCATACAAGCCTTCTACCAAGATACGTCCATCAGCAGCTCGCAGGCTACTTAAGGCCTGGATAAGGTACCACGACGCCGACTCCACGACACCACCATAACTCGAGTGGATATCCACATCAGCACTTTTTACCTTGGCATCAAAGGTCACAATTCCCTTGTTTCCACCAGAAATTTCTAACTGCTCCAAGGCATTTTTGGTCCCTTGTTCCCAAACTAACAAATCTGCCCCACGGAGTTTGTCCGCGTGTTTCTCTAAATACTTATCTAGATCCATGGAAGCAGATTCCTCTGCCCCTTCCATGATAAAGCTGATATTGATAGGCAGGTCATCATGGTGCTGCATATACTTTCTCAGAGCACTCAAACGAGCCGTGATGTGGCCCTTGTCATCATCAACCCCACGTCCATACATAAAGCCATTTCGCACAGAAAGGGTAAAAGGATTCTCTGTCCACACCTGGTCGCCATCCGCTGGCACGGTGTCATAGTGATTATAGAAGATCAAGGTCTTGGCATCCGGACGCGAACTCTTGAAATGCGCCATGACAAAGGGAGCCGTATAGCTCTCATCAATCTCCACTTCAGCCCCTACACGCTTGAAAATCTCACCCAGATAGTTTGCGACCTCCTTGAGTCCAACCTGCTGGGCAAAGACTGATTTCTTGGAAATCAAGGTGCGCAAGACTTCAAAATAATGTTGGGCCACATGATCCTTCTCAAATTTTTCAATCTGCTCTTGTTCGCTAGGAAAAACCATTTTCTCTCTCTTTCTACTACGTACTTGTGTCCTTAGAACGACCACAAGTGCCTCTTTAAAATCAACTCTCTATACAAAAGCAAGAGGTGGAAACTCTCTCCCACCTCCCTGTGTCTTATTACCAAACTGGTTGGTCCAAACCGTCTGATGTTTCTTCGATAACTTTTTTCACTTCATCAGTGTGGTAAGCTGCGATAATTTTCTTGATGGCATCAGCCTTAGGTGATGATTCCCAATCTTTTTTCGCAACAATGATGTTGTACCATTGTTTTGAGTTTTCATCAGCTTGTTCTTTGAAGAGTGCTTTCTTGTAGTCCAATTTTGCTTCTGTAACGAAGGTATTGTTTACAACGGCAGCATCAACTGATGACAATGAACGAGCTGTTTGGCTAGCGTCCAATTCAGTAATCTTCAAGTTCTTTGGATTTTCTGTGATGTTAGCAACTGTTGCAAGGGCAGTTCCAGAAACATCCAATTTGATCAAACCAGCTGATTGAAGCAAGTAAAGCGCACGGCTTTCGTTTGTTGCATCGTTTGGTACGGCGATTTCACCGTTATCTGGGATTTCTTCCACTTTGGTGTACTTGTTTTCTTCCCCATTTTTACCTGAGTAAAGGCGGATTGGTGAGATATAGGTATCTGCAATCGCTACAAGGTCTTTCCCGTTTTCTTTGTTCCAGTTATTCAAGAAGTTGTAGTGTTGGAAGGCGTTCAAGTCTACTTCGCCATCAGCAGTTGCCTTGTTTGGTTGAGAGTAGTCAGTGAACTCTGTGAATTCCAATTTAATTCCATCTTTTTCAACCAATTCTTGGATTTTATCCCAACGCGCTTCTTCAGAACCGCTACGGTTAACTGTTGCAATTTTGACAACTGTTTCGTTGTCTGCTTTCTTTTCTGAATTTCCGCAAGCTGCAAGAGCCAAACCTGCGACTGTAGCAAGAGCTGCTACACCGAGCCATTTTTTAATTTTCATGATTCTATCTCCTTTAAAAATAATACCGTAATAGTATCTCATACTTTATTTGATTTAGCAAATTGTTATTAGATAGGCAGACATATAGTTTGAAACTATATACCTAAAAATTGAGAAATCATCCGCCTTTCTCAGACTGGATGATTTCATACGACTATTTAATATCAGCTTCTGCTGGGAGATACGTGTCTCCGAAGAACTGTTTAGACAATTTTTCAAGAGTTCCGTCTTTGTAGAGTTCTTGGATACGTTTGTCTACAAATGATTTCAACTCATCTTGACCTTTTGCAAGAAGTGGGTAAACGTAAGGTTGTTGGTCGCTTGGAAGTTCAATGACTTTCAAGTTGTCCAAACCTTGGTTCTTGATAACTGTTTCAACACCGATCTTATCAAAGATCTTGTAGTCAAACTGACCATCGCTCAAACGAGACATGATTTGTTGGAAATCAGCCTTGGTGTAGTTAAGAACAGTTGGATTGTCTGCGTGTTGTTTGTTATAATCTTCTAGCTGTTTAGCTGATGTTGTCCCTTGAACGACCTCAGTAGACTTGCCTCCGATATCATCAAGTGACTTGATGCTGTCGTCGTCTTTCTTCACAACGAGAACGTTAGGGTTTTTAGCAGTTGGAGCTGCATAAAGGTACTTTTCAGCACGTTCTTTGGTATAGCTGATATTGTTCACAGCCATTTGATAACGGTCGCTATCAAGACCTGCAAAGACACCTGACCACTCTGTCTTTTCAAACTTGACAACGTATTTGTCAGAGTCTTTAAAGATAGCACGGACTACTTCAATCTCATAACCAGTCAACTCGCCATTTTCTTCGTAGTTGAATGGTTTTGGTGAAGCATTGGTTGCAACGATGATTTCTTTCTTACCAGATGCTGCTTCGCTAGTTGCAGTATCTTTCTTATCTCCGCCTGAACAAGCTGCTAGTACACCTGCGGCAACAAGTCCTAGAGCAGCAAGAGATGAATATTTGACGATTTTTTTCATGTCATTTCCTCCAAAATAGAATACTTTACTATCTTAACAGAAAATATTTTTTTTCGCCATTATATGATACCTATCTCGGTGATAGGTTTTTTTTATGGCTGACTAAAAGACCAGGCGCAAGACTGCAATCAAGACTACTCCAAAAAGAACCGTCCCCACTAGATTGCGGTAGCGAAAGGCTACCCAAGCCGTTGGAAAGACTGCTAAAAAGTCCAGCCATTTGATTTGAGGAAGGCTGCCAACCTTGCCAGTCACTACGCTTGAAAGGATCAAGGCAAAGATAATGGAAACAGGCAAGAACTTCAAAAAACGCTCAACGATAGCTGGCAATCCCTTGTACTTAACCAAGATGAAGGGAATCATACGGGGAACCCAAGTCACTAGGCCTGAAAAGATAACGGCTAACAAAAGATATTTACTGACCATCTAAGACCACCCCCATAGTACAACCTAGCAAGGTCGCAAACAGAACAGCTAGCGACTGAGACACTACTGTCAAGAGCAAAAAGAAAGACACCGCAACAACGGCTAGGATCCGCAGCAGATTCCGTACAGGAACCCGTCTTTGCATAATCTGAAATTGCGAAGTAAAAATCCCGATAAACATCCCAACAAGGGCAAAGTCTAAGCCAAAGACTTCAGGATTTGGAAGAAGGCCACCTAAAGCTGTCCCCGCCACTGTCCCAATAAACCAGGCTACATAACTATTGAGATTGTTCCCGTGCATCCACATAGGATGGACTTTGTCTGTATGGGCTAATTCGCCCATCAAAACTCCATAGGTCTCATCAGTCAAGAGGCTAGACATACCGATGTTTTGCCAGAGACTAGTATGACGGAAATAGGTCGATGCATGCAAGCTCAGCAAAAAGAGTCGCAAGTTGATCAAAAAAACTGTCATAGCAATGGCTGCCACAGGCGCTTGTACCGCAATCAGTGCCAACATGGCAAACTGGGCACTCCCAGCATAAACAAAGAGGCTCATCAAGCCCATCTCAACAGGTGTCACATAAGGCGCACCAATAATCCCACAGGCTAGACCAATGCTGACATAGCCAAGAGCAGTCGGCATGGCCGCCTGAACACCTTCCCAAAATCCTTTTTCTTTCATCCTTCTCCTCATATTCTCTCCAATTGCGGCTGTTCGTCATCACAGCCACAGCACGGACTATTATAACATATTCAAAGAAGAGAAAAAAGTTTCGGATTCGAAACCTATTGCCAGAAAAAGTGCTGAAGAGGAAGCATCATGGATACATGAGAAATTGATCCACTCGGATAGTATACTTATCGGTTTCTGTGTCTGTAGCATATTTATTTTCTGTTGGATAGACATCCACCCAGAGTTCCCACTGTTGTCCCTTCAACTTGACCTTGTAGCGATAACCGTCATCATAGAGGCCTACTGTATCAGTTGTCATGGACTGGTAATCTGGGAGTTCTTCCAGTTCTTTTTTTACAGTCTGGGATAGATTGTTAAGCACTACTTTCTGCTCCACCTTTGAAGTTACAGGAATATGAACTGTCGCTTCTTCCAAACGATGCGATTTTGAAAATGTAAAGGTCGCTCGGCCTGGATAGCCTTTCAAAGTAATCTGCTCATAGTGATAGAAAAGGCGACCTGTTTTATAGAAATATGGGTCTTCTGCACGCCAAGTGTCGCGATAGGCCATTTCCTCCTCTTCCACGACTTTGTCAGCTGCGACAAATGTATTTTCAAAAGATTCTACAGACATATAAAACGAAAGCGATTTAAACATGACTAACTGCGTACTAGGAAATTCCAAATTTTTAAAATTTTGGTAAGATTTTATAAATAAGATTATCACTCCAAGAGCAAGCAAACCACTGATTATTTTTGTAAATTTCATATTTCTACTATACTAAAAAACTCTATGATTGACAAACTTTGATAGAGTCGGATTCCGTGGTTAGATTCTAAAATTACTTTTTCATTTAAGGTAACAAGGAATTGAGCAAGGACTATTATTAGATATTGGAGATAAGAAAAAGACTGGAGCGCCAGCCTTATCGTATGAACAAAAGTTAAATCAAAGTTCCCTACTAAATGCTCTCACGAATATTCAAGAGCATGACAAATGCGGTTAGGAGTAATAGCAATAGAATAAAGCTGACCGCTAGGGTCCCAAAACTTGTAGCAATCGTTACGAAAACGATTGTGAATAGACTTGGTAAAACAACCGTAATAGCACCAATAGAGGATTGAACCGCTCCCATTGACTCCTCAGGTATTTGTTTAAAGACGAGTTCTTGCAGTCTAGGAGAGAGTAACCCTGCGATGAAGGCATCCAAGGAGCTGAAAAGCAGAATCAAACCAAAATGAACTGTGGCAAATCCTACTAGAAGGAGTAACTGGATGACGACCGAAGCGTATAGAGCTGTTTTTATAGAAACCGTATTTTTCAGATAGCCACTCACAAGACTTCCAACAATAAGTGCTAACAATTCTAGTGTTGATAACAAAGCGAGTGATTGACCGGTTTGTAAATTCAAAAACGGTTGGATTCTTAAAAAAAGAGTCGAAATAGGAACAGTGACATTGATCACAGCTTGGCTGATGGAGACGATAAATAAAATGAAAATCACTCTATCCATATTCCAGATCAATTTCGATGATTGGAACAAATGCTGGCAAAACGATTTTATAGAAAGACCTTCTTGATAGCTAATTGTTTTTTCAACTTTCAAAAGATCATTTTTTATAAAGAGAATACCTACAAATGCTATCAGAAACGTCAGAGCGTTTAGCAAGGAAATAAACTGAATGGAAAGAATTCCTAGTAAAACCCCTCCTAGAATATTACTGATTGTCCGAACTAAACTAACTGTTGATTGTTTAAAGCCAATAGCTTCTGTCAGATGTTCTTTCCCAATGATTCTTATAAAAATAGGAGTTAGCATGGCTCCTGAAAAGTAACTCAATGTATCCGACAAGAGATTCATTAAACAAATAAAGAATAGGAGCCATAAGGAAAAGGACTGCCCTGAAAGCGAAAGTGCAACTATAGAATAAAGTACAAATTTGACAAAACTAATAAGCGTATACTTTAGAACACGATGGTGTTGAAAGTCAGCCAAAACTCCCATAAAGATTTGCAGAACTTGAGGAACAGTCTCTGAAATCGTAATGAGTAAAATCGCCAAGGGGGCAAACGAAGCGTCTGCCACATAATTCAAAAAAGCAAGATAAAAAATCGTATCCCCAACCGTTGAAATCCACTGGTTGATGGTTAACTGCCTAAAATCTCTATTTTGAATAAATACTTTCATCGCAACTCCTTTTTGAATTCAAATGGGAACTTTTCCCCAAGAATAGACCGATATTGCTGAGCACCTAAAATTACAGCAACGGTAAAATTTGACCAATGCCATTGTAGACTATGTGCAGTCCAATAGGCCAATAAATGGACTTGGTTACTCTAAATAAGACTGCAAATATGAGACCGCCACCCATATATGAGAAAAAGTCTGTCAAAACCCAACCATGATTACTAATGTGCAAGATTCCAAACAAAGCAGCAGATCCAAGCACATCCAGTCTCCATTTCTTCCCTTTTTCCAGAGCGGTCATCACCAATCCACGATAAATTATCTCTTCAAAAATGGGACCTGCAATTACAGGATAGAAAAAATACATCAAAAATGTTGTAGCCCCTGTAAAAGTCGGAATGGCGAGTTGATAAGCAATTTCATTTTTGGTAGGGGGGAAAATAAAAAAGGTTACAAAATTCCAAATAACAAAAGCTAGGAGGGCTAGGAAGGAATAAAAAAGATAGGATCCCTTAAATTTTCTACTGTTGATTTTCTGCCATTTTCCTGACCAAACCATAACAATAATAGCAAGCAGAACCACTAGAAAATTCAACAACATATCTGACAAATAATAGGCAAAATCAGATAGACCAGCAGCAAGGTCGCTGTGTAAGAGCAGACGAATCAAGAACTGGTCAGCAACGACAAGTAGCATAGCTACAAACAAGTAGTAGCGTGAGATTATCTTTTTCATTCTATTTTCTCCTATACTATGAAATAAAGACAGTATAACACGAAAAATGTCCCAGTTTAGAAAATCGCATATTTGACATTTTTTCTTATAGAAATTTCATTTTTGCGATTGTTTGTTAATCGATAAGGTCTTTGTATTGCTGTAAGCGTAGTTCAAAAAGAGCTGTTAATTGTGGATTTTCTAATACTTGTAGAGATTGGATAAAATCTTCAATCTCTTTTTGATTACTTCCCTTGGTTTGAAGGAAAATGCTCATCTTCTTTAAAAACTGCCACAATAATTTCTCAAAAACATCGTATGGACGGAGCATGCTCTCCAACTCGGCTTCAAAGATTGGGATATAGGAAAAAAGTTTACGTTCCATGAGCTCTGAGATAATATTTAACAGCCCTTGTTTCATATACAGTCTATTGTGTGCCAATTCTTTAAATTCCTTTGATTTTTCAAGTAAAGAGGTTGATAAAAAGATTAGGTCCTGATTACTCAAGAAGGGCATGGTATTGCAAAAAATATAGAGTTCAAACCAGGTCCAAGACTCGATAGCATAGAGATAAGTGGTCAAAAACTCACGTTCCTCCTCTTCGAGTAGATAGCTTTTATCCAAGGAATGGATAGCATTTTTAATCACGACAGCATTCAAACGACGATAAGTCTGCGCCATCTGTTCCTGTTCGACTTCCTTCAACAATTGCTCTAAACCTGCTATATCCTGATGGGCAAAACGATCCACAACCTTTCGACCAAATCGCATGTGCGGAGATTCTTGATAATTATTGAGCTTGTGCCCAAACTCATCAAAGGTCACATTTATCCCTTGGATGGCTAGAATCAACTTATCCGCAGACAGCATAGACTGTCCCAGTTCAAACTTGGATAGCTGGGATGCTGTCAGTCCATCACAAGCAACATCTGACTGCTTGAGTTTTCTCGCCAGGCGCAATTCTTTGTAAAATTCTCCTAATTCTTGTTTTTCAATCATGGCCAAACTCCCTTATCAAGTCTCTTTACTATTCTATTCGTAAAAACTTTTACTTTTTTAACATATTATAAAATATTTTAGCAAAAAAGCCAGCCTAAAGCTGACTCTCTACTCCATAGTATCAAAGGCAAGGCTTGGTTTGGCGTTGAGGTCCAAGTCTGCAAAGTTTTCTTTGTTCCACTCGCTGACACTGGCATAGGCAATCATACCTGCATTGTCTCCACAGAGACGCAAGGGTGGAATGATGACCTTGACATCTTTGATTTCGTCTGCCAAGCGTTCTCTAAGACCTTTATTAGCTGCTACACCACCTGCCACAACTAGGGTTTTAACAGGGTATTTTTCTAAAGCCTTCTTGGTTTTTGCCATGAGAATGTCCATAACAGCTGCTTGGAAGGAAGCACACAAATCCTTTGTAGACAAGCTTTCTCCCTTTTGCTCAGCATTGTGGTGAAGATTGATAAAGGCAGACTTCAAACCCGAGAATGAAAACTCCAGATTGTCTTTCTTGATCATGGCACGAGGGAAGTCATAAACATCCTGACCTTGATGGGCTAGCTCGTCAATTTCGCGACCGGCTGGATAAGTCAAGCCCATGACGCGGCCGACCTTGTCATAAGCCTCCCCAACTGCATCGTCTCGTGTCTCCCCAACAATCTTGTAATCCCCAGCCTCTGACACATAGACCAACTCGGTGTGTCCTCCGCTGACCAAGAGTGCCAACAAAGGAAACTCCAAAGGCTCCACACTCTGAGCCGCCATGAGGTGGCCAGCCATGTGGTTGACGGGGATAAGTGGCAGACCATGCGCCCAAGCAAAGGCCTTGGCAGCTGACAAACCAACTAGTAGAGCTCCAACCAATCCAGGTCCGTAGGTAACGGCAACGGCTGTCACGTCCTCTTCGGTAATCCCTGCTTCTGCTAGCGCCTCCTCGATGCAGGCTGTAATGACCTCGACATGGTGACGACTAGCCACTTCTGGTACTACGCCACCAAAACGTTTGTGGCTCTCGATTTGACTAGCAATGACATTGGACAAGAGCTGGTCGTCATTTTTTAAGACAGCAACACTGGTCTCATCACAGGATGTTTCAAATGCTAAAATATATCTATCCTTCATCTACTTCTCTCTTCATGATAATGGCATCCTCAACTGGATCGTGGTAGTAGGCCTTTCGCTCAGCGATGACCGCCATCTTTTCTTTCTTGTAAAATGCTTGCGCTCGGTGATTAGATTTTCTGACTTCGAGGAAAATCTCCTTATCCGCTGGCAATTGAGCAAACAAGGCTGACGCAATTCCCTGACCCTGATAGGCTTTTTTGACAGCGATTTGCAAGACTTCTGCCTCAAAGAGATTCTCCTGCACAGCTATAAAGCCAATCACTTCTGCCCCATCATAAGCTAGAGCGTACCAAGTCTGGTCTTGGGACAGGTCTGCTTGGATTTGTTCCAGTGTCCAAGGACTGACTGGGTAAACAGCTTCCATGACAGCGTAAATGACTTGATCCAAGTCAGGCTGCTGTTGGATTCGTTTGATCTTTATCATAGGCGTTTAATGTAGGACTCGCCAGACTCGGTGTGGTTCTTGAGCCAGTTTTCCTCAGCTTCTACACGCTTGAGATAGTTTGGTACAAAGTCGTGCAAGGAGTCTGCTTCCTTATCCCAAGCCCAAAGAGCAAGATTCGCTGCATTAGGTAAACTTTCTTGGTAGCTAGCTTGTGGTAGCTGTTCTTGGATCTGCTCCACAAAGGGGCCAACTTCTCCGACAAAGGTCACCTGTTCAGCATCCGTGACTTTTTCTAGCACTTCCGCAAAGAACAGATGTGCTTCTGGCATGACAGGTTTGGCATTTTCATAAAATCCTGCATAAACATTGTTGCGACGCGCATCCATCAAGGGAACAAGTAAGCCTTCTTGTTGGCGTGGCACCAGAGCCAAGAGGCTAGACATGCCAACTAACTCAATGTTCAGGGTATGAGCCAGTGTCTTGGCAGTTGCTACCGCAATTCGTAAGCCAGTATAACTACCTGGTCCTTCAGCTACCACGATTCGATCCAAATCCTTGGGTGTCCAATCCAAACTTGCCATCAAAAAATCGATGGCTGGCATGAGGGTAATACTGTGATTCTTCTTAATATTAATCGTCGTCTCGGCAAGAACCTGCTTGTCCTCTAAAATAGCGAGAGAAAGAGCCTTGCTGGACGTATCAAAAGCTAATACTTTCATAACACATTCCTATCTTTTTGTCTGTTTACTATTATACTACAAAAGCCAGCGCATGGGAATTTTCTTTATTTTGAAACAAAAGGGCCTGCCACTTAGACAGACAATTCTGCAAAAAAATTAAAAAAAGTTGTAGTTTTTTTTGAATGGAAAAGTGAACAAGGAAATTGAAAGGTTCTTCGTAAGAAATGTAAATAAGTCATATATGCTTTAACTCGATTTTCGATGTTAGAAATCATCGTCATAACAATAAAGATAGCACCTAAAAATAAAAAAAGTCCATCCCATCTATCAAGACGAGGTGGATTTTCTGTATATCTAGAGGAATAATTGACTTTAGGCATTTAAACCAAAGTAGAAAACGAGCCAGACAACATAGGTTACAAGGAGGAGAAAAATTGAATAGAGAGTCACAAAAGCAAGCTTCCAAAGGAATTTTGTTTTGCGGTGTTCCAGATGCACAAACAGGGCATTCCCCCCATAGACACAAGCTACAAAGACTACAAACATCAAGAGGCGAACCCCTACTGCAAATTCAAACAAACTAAACATTCTTAATCCTCCTTTTGGTATTCCTATTTTTATATAAACTGTTGACAATGTTGGTCTATCAATGTTAAAATGTAATTCAACATTGGTAGGAAAATCAGGTTGAGTCGCTGACTCTTCGGGTTGCAGTGCTATCCCTGAAACTTTGGTTTCTAAAGAACTGAAATTGCGATTGAACAATTCGCCCCCAGTGTTAGATGGCTCTTGACTTCGGTCAGGAGCTTTTTGATGCTTTTAAAGTTGATTCCCTCAGTGAGTTATAGTAAAGTATAAATATCGAGAGGATAACATAGGGCGACTGGTGACAGAGCGTTCAAAGGTACCAACTTCTGGTACGGGTGTGGGACTGCCCTCAGCTTTGAGCTGTAAAGACCCCTGACTACCATTGGTCCTCTCTTTTTGCTTACTCTTAAATTAAGTGCTTGTCTTTACCTTTTAGTAAGCGCTCCACTCCATGCTATGTCTACATCGTTATACTTATAGATTGACTTCTTAGCCTCATAGATGATAGAATTAAGTAAAGGCTGAGATCGAGTTTGATTTGGTGACAAGTCATTCAAAGGTTGCGATGCATTCGCTTCAGGTAGAGGTGCTGCCATCTGGACTGCTCCAGGAAAATCCCCGAGTTTTGTCTCAGCCTTTTTATTTGCTCTTGAGATTTCTCAAGAGCTTTTTCTTTTTTCAAAGATATCATTCTGCCCCAACCATCTACACCAACGATTAATGAAACTAGAACTGTATTCTTCCTCAAACCTACTATCTCCATAGATTCCCCCTTTAATTATAACACCTAAGCGCTCTCCGACCAAATCCTACCTGTCTTTTTGCTCCTCCTTCCCCTCCCGACTTTCTCCATTTCCGTCTTTTACTAATTTTTCATTTTGTGGTATAATTGAAATAATTGTAACGAATCAAGGTCAATCTAGACACAAAATGGAATGAAATCAAGCAAATCTCTGCTAAAAGTTTGGAATAAGCTGACCTGTAAATAGAAAGGAACTATATGATTTACAAAGTTTTTTATCAAGAAACAAAAGAACGTAGCCCACGTCGTGAAACAACACGCTCACTTTACCTAGACATCGATGCCAACTCAGAACTTGAGGGCCGTATCGCTGCTCGCCAACTTGTCGAAGAAAACCGCCCAGAGTACAACATCGAATTTATTGAACTCTTGTCTGACAAATTGCTAGATTACGAAAAAGAAACTGGCGCTTTCGAGATTACGGAGTTCTAATATGGCCTACACTCTTAAACCTGAAGAAGTCGGCGTTTTTGCCATCGGTGGTCTGGGAGAAATCGGGAAAAACACTTACGGAATTGAATACCAAGATGAGATTATCATCGTCGATGCTGGGATTAAATTCCCAGAAGATGACTTGCTGGGTATCGACTATGTCATTCCTGATTACTCTTACATCGTGGACAATATCGACCGCGTCAAGGCTGTTTTGATTACACACGGACACGAGGACCACATTGGTGGGATTCCTTTCCTGCTCAAGCAAGCAAATGTCCCTATCTACGCTGGTCCACTTGCCCTGGCTTTGATCCGTGGAAAACTTGAAGAACACGGCCTCTTGCGCAACGCCAAACTTTACGAAATCAACCACAACACTGAGTTGACCTTTAAAAATCTCAAGGCAACTTTCTTTAGAACCACTCACTCCATTCCAGAGCCTTTGGGAATTGTCATTCATACTCCTCAAGGAAAAATCGTCTGTACGGGTGACTTCAAGTTCGACTTTACACCAGTTGGAGAACCTGCAGACTTGCACCGAATGGCAGCCCTTGGTGAAGAGGGTGTGCTCTGCCTCCTCTCTGACTCGACAAATGCAGAAGTGCCAACCTTTACCAACTCTGAAAAAGTCGTTGGTCAGTCCATCATGAAGATTATCCAAGGCATTGAAGGACGCATCATCTTTGCATCCTTTGCCTCAAATATCTTCCGTCTCCAGCAGGCAACGGATGCCGCTGTTAAGACTGGACGCAAGATTGCTGTCTTTGGTCGTTCTATGGAAAAGGCCATTGTCAACGGTATCGAGCTTGGCTACATCAAAGCTCCTAAGGGAACCTTTATCGAGCCAAATGAAATCAAAGACTACCCTGCAGGCGAGGTTCTGATCCTCTGTACAGGTAGTCAAGGCGAGCCGATGGCAGCCCTCTCTCGTATCGCTAACGGAACCCACCGTCAAGTGCAACTCCAACCCGGCGATACCGTTATCTTCTCTTCTAGCCCAATCCCTGGAAATACTACTAGCGTCAACAAGTTGATTAACATCATTTCTGAAGCTGGTGTCGAAGTCATCCACGGTAAGATTAACAATATCCACACCTCTGGACACGGTGGTCAGCAAGAGCAAAAACTCATGCTCCGTTTGATCAAGCCCAAATACTTCATGCCTGTCCACGGTGAATACCGCATGCAGAAAGTCCATGCTGGACTAGCGGTGGATACGGGTGTCGAGAAGGACAATATCTTTATCATGAGCAATGGTGATGTGCTTGCCCTTACTGCTAACTCTGCTCGTATTGCAGGCCATTTCAACGCCCAAGACATCTATGTCGATGGAAATCGTATCGGCGAAATCGGTGCAGCCGTCCTCAAAGACCGTCGTGATCTATCTGAAGACGGTGTCGTTCTAGCAGTCGCAACTGTTGACTTCAAATCGCAGATGATTCT
Source organism: Streptococcus sp. HMSC072D07 (assembly GCF_001814835.1). GTDB lineage: Bacteria > Bacillota > Bacilli > Lactobacillales > Streptococcaceae > Streptococcus. Next base: position 135,463 of record NZ_KV818066.1, on the reverse strand, counting down.
GTCTGGCCCAGACATCCTCAGCCGAGGCTTTGTCTACATGAGAGAGTCTGGCGACTTGATTCGCCAAAGCCAGCGCATCCTCTTCAATGCTATTCGTATCGCACTGAAAAACAAGGACGCCAGCGTCCAATCTGTCAATGGCGCCATTGTCAACGCCATTCGCCCCTTCCTCTATGAAAATACAGAACGTGAACCGATTATCATCCCGATGATTCTCACACCAGATGAAGAATAAATTATAAAACAGCCCCATCTTCGGAGCTGTTTTTCTCTATGCCTTCTTTTCTTGAGTTTTAGAAATACTACGATTTTTACCTTCCAGATACACCATCAAAATAGAAATATCTGCTGGATTTACTCCCGAAATACGGCTGGCTTGGCCGATGGTTTCTGGATTGATGAGTTTGAACTTCTGACGAGCTTCTGTCGCGATAGAATCAATATCATCCCAATCAATATTGGCTGGAATGCGTTTTTCTTCCATGCGTTTCATCTTGGCAACCTGGTCCATAGCTTTGGAAATATATCCTTCGTACTTGATTTCTGTTTCAATTAATTCGATAATCTTGTCATCCAAATCCTCAGCAGCTGGCCCGATGAAGGCCACTACATCTTGGTAAGAAACTTCTGGTCGACGGAGAAATTCTTTGGCTGTCACTGCATCTGTCAACGGCTTGAAGCCCATCTCCTCAACCTTGGCATTGGTTTCTTTGACCGGCTTTAGTTTGATACTGTCTAGACGCTTCATCTCATTGTCAAATTGATTTTTCTTGATTTCAAAGCGAGCCCAACGTTCATCATCCACAAGGCCAATCTCGCGTCCCATCTCAGTCAAACGCATATCGGCATTGTCATGACGGAGGATGAGACGGTATTCAGCACGGCTGGTCAAGAGACGATAGGGTTCAATAGTTCCCTTGGTCACCAAGTCATCAATCATGACCCCAATATAACCGTCGCTGCGCTTCAAAATCAACTCAGGTTTGCCTTGGATTTTCAGAGCCGCATTGATACCAGCGATAATCCCTTGACCAGCAGCTTCTTCGTAACCTGACGTTCCATTTGTCTGACCAGCTGTGAAAAGTCCTGAGATTTTCTTGGTTTCAAGTGTCGCACGCAACTGGTGAGGCAAGACCATGTCGTACTCAATGGCATAACCAGTTCGCATCATTTCAGCATTTTCCAAACCTTTGATGGAATGAACCAGCTCGCGCTGTACATCCTCAGGCAGACTGGTTGAAAGGCCTTGAACATAAACTTCCTCTGTATTGCGCCCTTCTGGCTCAAGGAAAAGTTGGTGGCGTTCCTTGTCCGCAAAGCGCACAATCTTGTCCTCAATCGACGGACAGTAACGAGGCCCCACTCCCTTAACTACACCTGTAAACATAGGCGCACGATGGAGGTTGTTTTGGATAATCTCATGACTGGTGCCGTTGGTATAGGTCAACCAACATGGCACCTGGTCCTTGACATAATCCTCATCACGTGAAGTGTAGGAGAAGTGATTTGGCGCTTCGTCTCCTGGCTGAATCTCTGTCACATCGTAGTTGATAGAAGAAGCCTTAACACGTGGAGGTGTCCCCGTCTTGAAACGACCGATTTCGAGTCCTAATTCCTTGAGATTATCAGCTAGGTTAATCGAAGCCAGACTGTGGTTAGGACCTGACGAGTACTTGAGGTCTCCGATGATGATTTCCCCACGGAGGGCTGTTCCTGTGGTTACAATAACCGCTTTTGCTCCATACTCTTGATGGGTCGCTGTACGAACACCGACAACCTTGCCATCTTCCACCAAAATCTCATCAATCATGGTCTGACGAAGGGTCAGATTTTCTTGATTTTCAACCGTCTTGCGCATTTCCTTAGAGTAAAGTTCCTTGTCAGCCTGCGCCCGAAGGGCGCGAACAGCTGGACCTTTCCCAGTGTTGAGCATCTTCATCTGGATGTAAGTCTTGTCAATGGTCTTGGCCATCTCGCCACCGAGAGCATCTACCTCACGCACGACAATTCCCTTGGCAGAACCTCCGATAGAAGGATTACAAGGCATGAACGCCAGCATTTCAATATTGATAGTCGCAAGCAGAACCTTACAGCCCATACGGCTAGCGGCCAAGGAAGCCTCAACCCCAGCGTGTCCCGCACCAATTACAATAATATCGTATTCTTCCGTAAAATTATAAGTCATTTCTTAACCTTTCAAAAATTTCTCGCAAATAAGGAACTAACTTCTCCTCCTCTAGAGCTTGATCCAAAGTAACCCATTTAAAGTGTGTATGCTCTTCAGGATCTAATCTGATAATTGGCTTCTCCCCAACCCACTCTGCTTTATAAACTAAGCGAGTAAAAACCTTATCCTTAGAGGTATCCAGTTGACTATCTTCGTGAAGAAGCTTGAGCGAACTGCTATCTAGCCTAACTCCCGCTTCTTCAATGCATTCTCTAAGAGCACCATCTCGCGGAAGTTCACCCTTTTCAACCCCGCCGCCAGGAATATCCCAGTAAGTTGGATAAACGTTGGGTTCTCCTCTTTTAATTTCCGAACGCTGAATGAGTAAATAATCACCACCACTATGAACAAGTACATGGGCAATAAGCTTAACCATCATTTTCTCTCCTATTCCTCAAGATGAATGTGTCTTAGTTGACCGTCCCAATCTGGTAGAGCTGTTTTTAAAAAGGCTGGAACTAGCTGGATATTCTGGAGTTCATCCAAGTCAATCCACTCACAAGGCTGCATTTTTTCGTCTTCCTGCATGGTCAATGGAGCTTCTTCAAGCAAATTCACCCGGTAATGAAACTCGATGTTGTGATAGGAAACACCGTCCTGTTCAAAACGATTTTCAACTACGAAAGCTAGCTGTCCAGCTTGAGCTTTTACACCCAGTTCTTCCCTCACTTCACGGACTACCGCGTCTTCCGTGCTTTCATTGACTTGAATCGCACCGCCAATAGTATAATACTTGCCCTTGGCTTTGGTGACTAGGAGCTTGCGATTTTGGAGAATCAAGGCTGTCGCCCGAACACCAAAAACCGTATTTCCCACTTTTGTCCGAAAGTCTTGTTGAGTCATTTTTATCCTTTCCCTTAAACGACACAAAAACAGTCAAAACTCCAAAGAAGTGCAGGACAAAAAAGCCTGCAACATCCATGAGCTTTGACCATCATTTCTATTGCTTTTATTATTGTAGCAAATTGAGAAAATTTGTCAATCTATATGTACTGACAAACTTGTCCATCGCGGTAGGCATTGTCAATCAAACCGCCACCTAGACACTCTTCGCCATCGTAAAAGACAACTGCCTGCCCGGGTGTGATCGCGCGTTGCGGTTCCGCAAAGATGACCTCTGCCTTGTCTCCTTTGACATGTACTGTCACCTTAGAATCAGGCTGACGGTAGCGGAATTTAGCCGTACACTCTAGCGTAAATTCCTCTGGCATCTCACGAGTAAAATGAACTTGACTGGCTTCTAGGCTGGTTGACATAAGCGAGTCATGGTAGAATCCTTGACCGACATAGAGGATGTTCTTGCTTAGGTCTTTTCCAACAACGAACCAAGGAGCATTGTCACCGCCGTGTTGCCCACCGATACCGAGTCCGCCACGCTGACCAATCGTATAATACATAAGTCCTGCATGCTCGCCCATATCGCGACCATCCACAGTCATCATGCGACCAGGCTGAGCTGGCAGGTAGTTGCTGAGAAAGTTTTTAAAGTTCTTTTCTCCGATAAAGCAAATTCCTGTCGAGTCTTTCTTCTTAGCAGTCGCAAGTCCTGCTTCTTCTGCGAGTCTGCGAACTTCAGGCTTTTCCAAATGTCCCAGTGGGAACATGGTTTTTTGGAGTTGTTCTTGCGAAAGTTGACTGAGGAAATAGGTCTGGTCCTTGCCATTGTCCACGCCACGAAGCATGTGAACAATGCCATCCTCATCACGCGCCACTCGAGCATAATGCCCCGTCGCTACATAGTCTGCACCCAAGGTCATGGCATAGTCCAAAAAGGCCTTGAACTTGATTTCCTTGTTGCACATAACATCTGGATTTGGCGTGCGCCCTGCACGGTATTCCGCTAGGAAATACTCAAAAACGCGGTCCCAGTACTCTTTTTCAAAATTGACAGAGTAGTAAGGAATGCCGATCTGGTCTGCCACCGCAGCCACATCCTTGTAATCTTCGGTCGCCGTACAAACGCCGTTTTCATCTGTGTCATCCCAGTTCTTCATGAAGATACCGATCACATCGTAGCCCTGCTCCTTGAGTAAGAGAGCCGTCACCGACGAATCAACACCACCACTCATCCCCACAACAACACGTGTTTTAGAGTTATCACTCATGGTAAGTCTCCCATCTATTCGTTTATTCATACCCTCAAAATTCTATTTACTAAGACTTTCAATAGAATTTCTTTGAGTATAGTCTTTTCGTTTGCTTTTAGGAGTAAAATGGTCTGGGAGACCATTTTAGCCTATCATCTTAAAATGAAAATATGATAGGCAACGAGTCGCAGGCATAACTCGAGTTAGGTAAGACGAGTTAACGACGTAATAAAAGATAAACGAAATGACTAGTTCACGATTGAAGGTCGTGTGTGCTTCACGATTGAAGGTCGCTTGAGCAGTATTCATTATAACACGCTTGGTTGGAGAAGACAAGAAAGAGGCTGATAAATCATTTCAGCCTCTCTTTCTTACTTTACAAACGAATCAATTTTCCCCTTTAAGTTCTTTCTTCGCTTGTTCTATCTGGTATTTCACCTGCTCAAAGCCGGTTCCTCCTAAGGAATTCCGTCTCTGAACAGCGGTTTCTGGGCGCAAGTAGATATAAATATCCTCTTCAATCAAGGGATGGTAGGCTTGCAACTCCTTCAAATCCCAATCTTGGATGTTTTTACCATGCTTGATAGAGTCTAGAACCAATTTCCCTACTATTTCATGCGCTTCTCTAAAAGGGAGGCCTTTTTCAGCCAAATAATCTGCCAGTTCGGTCGCATTCGAAAAATCATTCTCTGTGGATTGCTGCATTTTGGTCTTATTAACCTGCATGCTCGATAGCATACCTGCCAACACATCCAGAGAATTTAAAATCGTTTCTACTGTATCAAACATGCCTTCCTTGTCCTCTTGCAAATCCTTATTGTAAGCCAAAGGCAAAGACTTCATGACGGTCAATAGTCCAAGCAAGTGCCCGTAAACTCGTCCTGTCTTCCCTCGAATCAATTCAGCCATGTCAGGATTTTTCTTCTGGGGCATGATAGACGAACCCGTTGAAAAGCTATCAGACAAGCTAATGTACTGATACTCAAAACTGCACCAATTGATGATTTCCTCACAAAAACGACTCATATGCATCATCAAAATGCTGGCATTTGACAGAAATTCCAAGATAAAATCACGGTCACTCACTGCGTCCAAGGAATTGGTATAGGGTTGTTGAAAACCCAATAAATCACTCGATAATTGACGATCGATTGGAAAAGTTGTCCCCGCCAAAGCAGCCGCACCCAGTGGAGATAGGTCCGTATGTTTCAAGTTAAATGCAAAGCGCTCGCTATCCCTTTGGAACATATTATAATAAGCCATGAGATGATGGGCAAAACTAATAGGTTGGGCATGTTGCAAATGAGTATAACCTGGCATGATGGTTTCCACATGTTTTTCAGCCAAATCCAGCAAAACACTGTTCAGATTCGCCAACTTATCCAAGACATGGCCAAGCTGCTCCTTTAGATATAAGTGCATATCCGTTGCGACTTGGTCATTCCGAGAACGAGCCGTGTGTAGTTTCCCAGCCAGAGGACCAATTTTCTCTGTCAGCAACACTTCCATATTCATATGAATATCTTCATTTGCAATATCAAAATGAAGCTCTCCTGCCTCTAAATCTCGCAACAAAGCTTTCAGACCATCTTGGATCTGCTCTGACTCTTCCAAGCTTAAAATGCCAGTCTGTCCTAGCATTTGAACATGAGCTAGGGAACCCATCAAATCAAATTTTGCCAGCTGGTGGTCAAAAGAAATACTCGCACCGAACTGTTCTACCCACTCTTCCACAGTGCCTTCAAATCGACCACCCCATAATTTTGTATTTTTCGACATATTCTGTCGTCCCTTTCTATCGCGTCACTACTCAACATTTTTCTGAACTTCTGAATAAACCTTAGTCGGAAGCCCCCAAAGCTTGATAAAACCAACAGCCGCATCTTGGTCAAAAGTATCCGCACTGGTATAAGTCGCCAAGTTTTCATCATAAAGAGAATTTGGAGATTTCCGAGCCACTACCTGGGCGTTCCCCTTATAAAGTTTAACTTTTGCAGTTCCATTGACAACTTTCTGTGTCTCCTTGATATAGGCAATCAAAGCCTGAGTTGCTGGGCTAAACCACAAGGCATTATAGATGAGATTGGACAACTCATTTTCGATAATAGGTTTGAAATGAGCCACTTCTCTCACGAGAGTCAAGTCTTCAATCTCCTTATGAGCTGCCAATAAAGTCACAGCGCCTGGGCACTCATAAATCTCTCTTGACTTAATACCAACTAGGCGATTTTCCACGTGGTCAATACGACCGACACCGTGTTTGCCCGCAATTTCATTGAGCTTTTGAATCAAAGCCGCCACTTTCATCTTTTCTCCATTGAGGGAAATGGGCACCCCACAGCTAAACTCAATGTCAATAAATTCTGGACTGTCTGGTGCCTCTTCTGGAGAAGATGTGATTCCAAATGCTTCTTCTGGCGCTTGGTTCCAAGGGTTTTCCAAGACACCACATTCATTTGCGCGTCCCCAAAGATTTTGATCGACAGAGTAAGGATTGTCAAGGTCAGCAGGAACTGGGACGCCGTTTTCTTTGGCATATTGGATTTCTTCTTCACGAGACCATTTCCACTCACGAACAGGCGCAACTACTTTTAAATTGGGATCCAAAGCTGCAATAGAGACTTCAAACCGAACTTGGTCGTTTCCCTTACCTGTACAACCATGGGCAATTGTGGTTGCCCCCGTCTGATGAGCTATTTCAACGAGTTTTTTTGAAATAAGAGGGCGACTCAGAGCAGATACCAAGGGATACTTCTGTTCGTAGTAAGCATGTGCCTGAAGAGCCACTAAAACATAGTCATTAGCAAATTCTTCCTTAACATCAATGACATAAGACTCTACAGCCCCAACCTTGAGAGCTTTATCATGGATGAACTCCAAATCTTTTCCTTCACCCACATCCATACAAACAGCGATTACATCATAGTCTTTTTTTAACCATGTAATAGCAACCGATGTATCCAATCCACCTGAATAAGCTAAAATGACTTTTTCCTTACTCATTTCTCTTCCTTCTTTCTATTTTCCGATAGAGGCTTTAAAAGCATCGTCAATCAATTTGTCCAACTCCCCAGAATCCTTCAACTTCTGGATGGTTTTGTCAACCGCTTCTTTCAATTCCTTACTATCTTTTTTCATCGCAACAGCGTAGGAATCTTCTTTGTCATTGTCAAAATCAAACTCAGCGATGGCTAGGTCTGGATTATTCTCAACAAATCCTTTCGCCACTGGTTCCTCAAAGATAACCGCATCCAGTTGCCCTGACTTCAAATCTGTTATCAAATTTCCATTTTTAGGAAGTGAAACGAGAGAAGAATCCTGCAAGGTTTCTTTGGCCAGAGTTTCCTGGATAGAACCTTTCTGCGCTCCAACCTTTTTCTGAGCCAAATCCTTGACTGATTGGTAATTCGTTAATTCAGATTTTCTTACGATAACCTTATTTTTCGAAGTGTAGTAGGGAATTGAAAAATCGTAAACTTGACTTCTCTCCTCCGTTTTAGAAACACCTGATATGGCAAGATCGGCCTTGCCTGAATCAAGACTAGCCAGTACATTGTCAAAACTCATTGGAGAGAGCTCCACTTCTACACCTAGTTCCTTTGCGATGGCTTTGGCTAGCTCAACATCTGAACCTACAATCTGATTTTTCCCATCGACCAATTTCTGGTATTCGAATGGAGCAAACTCTGGATTTAGGGCCACCACCAATTTTCCTTTAGCCTTAATGGCTTCAACACCTTGGGATTGAGTGTTACTACAAGCAAATAATAAGGGAAACATAAGCAAACCAAACATCGTCATCAACACCTTCTTCACTTTATTCATAGAAGAGCCTCCTTTTATTTTTATACTTTATTATTGTATAAATAATACTCTTCTCATTCTCGTTTGTCAAGGAAAAACTGTATTTTATTTCATTCAAATCAAGAAAAAGCTTATTATATGATATATTTTTACATATAATAAGCTTATTTATACTATTTGAGTTTTAAAAATACAATTGTCCAATTACAGGTAAGATGAAGAGATCAACGAACTCTCCACATTCTCTTTCACAATTCAATAACTCGATGGCATTGTTGAGCTACATAAGCATCATGGGTAACGATAATGACCGTTTTCCCTTCCTTGTTCATATCTAAGAGAAAGTTCAAAACCAAATCTCGATTTTCAGGATCTAGGGAACCGGTTGGTTCATCTGCTAAAAGGAGCTGGCTGGGTTTTAAAATGGCTCTAGCAACTGCGATTCGCTGCTGTTCTCCTCCAGATAACTCTGAAACCTTTTGATGTAGAATTGATGGCAACCCCACTCTCTCTAAAATTTCTTCTATCTTTTTGACTTTGTCCTTCTTGGATAATTTTACATACTTTAGAGCGAGCATGAGATTATACTCTACCGTTTCATTATCAATCAGAGCAAAGTTTTGAAACAGATAGGAGATATGTTCGCGGATAATCGCTTGCGACTTAACAGAATTGACAGGTACATTTTGCTGACCGAAAATTTCATAATGTCCACTGTAATCGCCATCTATCAAACCCAAAAGATTTAACAAGGTTGACTTGCCACTGCCACTTTTCCCAACAATGGCAACTAAGTCCCCTTGGTTAATCTTTAGAGATAAGTTCTCCAAAATAACTTTTTTCCCAATGGTTTTCGTAACATTTTCCAACTTTATCATAAGATGTCCCCTTTCAATAACTGCGCCACATTTCGTTTTTCCATCTTAGAGCTCAAGAAAAGTACAAACAGAATATCTAAGCATGTAAATCCTGCGAAAAGCAAGGGTGGAAAAAGAGCATGAGCAAAGAATAGCAAGGCCATAAAAGGGAGGCTATAGACAGCTAATAGAAGACCCAGCAAGGAACGGTAGCGATCTATCAATTTCCAGCCCATAAACTTCTTGGTAATAATATCTGTTCGCTTCAACAAGAAAGTTGTTACTAGTAAGAAGTAGGAAATCATCATACTAAGGAGACCAAACAAAGCAAAGAGTAGATTAAAATTCCGAACAGCATCTCGATAACTATCCACCTTCTCTTGTTGAATGGCTTGAATAGATGAAAACTTAAGATAGTTCCCATCTGACAATTTCTCAACTAACTCTGTAATCTCTTTTTGATGTTGAACCGTATTTTCGATTTTAATGGGATTATTTAAACCTGTTGTTGACAGGGAAGCTTTTTCATCCCACATCATATCAGAATCATTGACCAAGCTAATAATTGGATTGTAGAGATTTTCCTTTCGCTTATCACTATATGGGAAAAATGACCAATCTCCTTCATAATAGGCAATCTCGACATCCACCTCCTCTATCCTTCGTTTTTGCTGCTCTTCATACTTCATTGATTGATAGGTAATCAACTTCCCCAAGAGCTGGTTTTTCTCTTCTTCACCTTTCGTACTTGCTGGCATCAAAATAACTTTTTTAGTGCCAGTATCTGGTAGCTTGAATCCCTTGCTCTTTAGAAAATTGCGATTGGCATAGTAAACAGTTAGCATATCAGCCAGTTGATACTGCTGCACTTGTTCTGCAGTGGCAAAATTTTTGATAGGCAGGTTACTAGTTTGCACATAGCCCGCCTGCGTTTTTTCTACCAAATCCTGATAAAATCGATAGAAATAATCCACTGCTTGCCCTGAGCCTGCCAACTGCTCTTGCCACAGGTTATCATTGAGTTGGAAAGTTTCTAAGGTCAGATAATTTCCTTGACTGATCCACTGTTTCTGGTAATCCAACTCTTTGTTTTCTTGCTCCAAACTTTTCCCCACCCCAACTAGCAAGACTGTCAGTAAAATGGTAGTTCCAATTTTCATCAAATAATTAAAGAGTAGACCAAATTTGAAAGATGAAAAACCTTTCAGCAGAGAGCTGATTGTCATTTTTTGGATTAAGAGATAAGTCAACCAACTGATAAAGAGATAAAGCTGCAAAAGCAAAAAATGAGACAACCACAGCATAGGGAACAAATCTTTCGGCTTATAATCAAGCAAGAAAAACACTCCTAGATTGATCACAAGCGCCCCACCTAGGAGGAGGTAGAGGTTGCCTTTCACAACATCAGCTAAAACAGCCCGATCTTGAAAACCCAGTAATTTTTGTACCCCAACTCTTTTCATCTCCATCATCGGCTGATACACTGTTACTAAGACAAGAAGCAAAATAGCCAAGACAAAAATAATAGCAGATAAGAGCAAATCTCGATTTAAGACTTCCACTGCACTTTTATAGTTTGGCTCTAGCAAGGTAGCCTGGTCTATATTGAAAAAATCGCTCCATTTCTGTACAATCCTATCCTTGTCCATCTTTTGTGTAGAAGTTATCGTATAGCGACCATTTAAACTACGAGATGTATCCTTGATATAGGTTTGAAAAGTCATAAGCTGAATAGGTTTGGCTTTTAGAAAGGTCGGAATCGTACCAAGTTTATTGGAAATTTCTTTATTACTGTAAACTCCCTCACCATCTGTGGTAAAATCAAGGGAAGAAAGTCCAAACTCTTGGTAGGGGAAGGTATCTTTATCAAAAACACCAGACTTGATCACCTCATCACCACTGTCTGTTTTGATGATGGAGACTTTGTACTCCTTTGATACATCCTCAAAAAATCGAAGAACAGATTCTGCAGGTTCATTGACATCTTTCAAGTATACATCCAAAGAACTCGCTGTCTTTCCCATTTCCTGAATCCGAACCACTTCTCGTGTGTAGTTTACATTAAAAACAAAAAAAGTAGTACAGAGAAGCAGGAGTAACATACAGAAATTACTGATTTTTTTCATAAAGATACCTCCAATAAAGTTCTCCCTCTCCTAACAGGAGAGGGAAAATTTCACTTAAAATCCATAGAAATATTCTAATCCTGTTGGCGGAATTTTAGTAAGGGAAGCTTGAGCCCAAACCCCGGGAGTTTCACGATCCCTAGAGATTCTACCACCATGTCGGACTGTTGCTGTATGAGATCGAGTAGAATGTAAATAATCAGAATATCCAAAAGTTCCTGTCCAACCTACTCCATAGTTCCATTGACCACCACCTACCCATACTGCCAAAACATTTGTCGTAGCAAGCAAACCACATGCCATTACGGTTGCGACACCAATTTTTACTAATTTTTTCATGATATTTTCCTCACATCTTATATCTTGAACTGTTTCACAGAAACAGATGAATTGGTTCATTTGTAAACATTGAAGTCCATTGGACTCACCTTCCTTTCGTTTTACTTAATCAAAATTTTATAAGAGCCATCCCCAAGGGAAGAAAATAACCATCCATAACATAAATAACAACAGACGATATACTTTTTTATACATTTGATACCCCCTTAGTACTTCATCATCTTGATTATAAAATACAATATACCTTGTCGTAAAATTTGTTAACCTTTTTCACAAATTTATTTTAGATTTCTTTTTTACTTTTTATATTACTATGATACAATATTTTTAATCAGTTTCAATTTATTGTTAACTTTTTTCACAAATAAGGAGGGAATCATGCGCTACGATTTTGGAAATGTTTATAAAGAAATCCGTGAGTCAAAAGGATTGACTCAAGAAGAGGTCTGTGGGGGTGTTCTCTCAAGAACCAGCCTATCAAAAATAGAAAGTGGCAAGACAACTCCAAAATATGAGAATATGGAATTTCTTCTCCAGCAAATTAATATGAGTTTTGAAGAGTTTGAATATATTTGCCATCTCTACCACCCAAGTGAACGATCAACTATCATGCAGACTTTTCTAAAAATGGCTTCTATTAGTGGTACGAGCGACTTAAGTAAATTACTCAAAAAATGCCAACATTATCTAAAAACACATCATGATTTTCCCATCCAGCAGTTGCAAGATATGCTCGAAATCGTTATCTACATCCGTGAAAATGGGATAGAAAAATTGTCAAGTAAGGTTGACAACATTGTAAACAGATTATGGGATAAGATTGAGAAACAAGATACTTGGTATGAGAGTGACCTCAAAGTCCTTAATACCATTCTCTTTGCTTTTCCTATGGAGTATATTCATCAGATTACCGAAAAAATTCTCGAACGACTAGAGGTTTATAAACACTATAGTCCTGTCTTTCAGCTTCGTATGATGTTGCTTCTGAATCTCTCAACTCTTTATCTTTACAATGGTGATAAGCTGCTTTGCAAACAGCTTTGCTACACTCTCTTAGAGGAGGCAAAAGCAAGCAAACAGTACGATACACTTGCGTTTTCCTATATTCGTATCGGCATTTGTGCTAATGATGCTCAGTTGATACAGAATGGACTCTCCTTAGCTAAACTAGTAGAAGATGAACACTTACTAACAGAGCTAGAGCGAGAAGTTAACATCTTTGTAGACAAAAAAGAGCCCTAAAGGACTCTTGTATTCTTAATACCAACCGTTGTTAAGCCAGAAGTTCTTGGCAGCTGTCCATGAACCGTAACGTCCTGCAACGTAGGCATCTGCTACACGTTCTTGGTTTTCAGCTGAGTAGTCACCGTTCAAGTATGAATCTGTCAATTGGTAACGTCCGATGTAACGTCCGTTTGTAGCAGTGTAGCTACCACCTGATTCTTTTTGAGCGATCCATTCTTTGGCTTCTGCTTCAGAACCACTTACAGTAGAAGCTGCTGCAGTGTTGCTTTCTGCTGCTGGAGTTGCAGGTGCAGCTGGGGCTTCATAAGTTGTTGTTGCTGCTGGAGCTTCTTCAACTGTTTCTGTAGCTACTGGAGCTGTTTCTTCCGTTGTTGCTGCTGGAGCTACAGTAGAAGCTGTTCCTTCGATAACCAAAACTTGGTCAACATAGATAAGGTGAATATCTTTGATGTTGTTTTTTGCTGCCAATTTTTCAACAGTTGTGTTGTACTTCTCAGCGATTTCTGAAAGAGTATCACCTGATTTAACTGTGTAAGTCACAGTTTCTTGGGCAGATGCAAGTGATGGAGCAAAGAAAGCAAGCAAAGCTGCTACTCCTGCGATAGTTGTTTTAATTTTTTTAGTTGTTAATGACATATCTAAAAATTCTCCTTTTTATCTATGATACTATTTTACTCCTCGAATGTTACCGTTGTTTAACGGTTTTATGTAGAAATATTACAAAAATGTTTTATATTTACCGTTTTAAGGAGGTTTTTGTCACAAAAGACCTTATTTTATACTAACTTTAATCATTTTAAGCTTTTGATAAGGGAAATAAGCGTAGCGGTCCATTCTTTGATATAATAGATATAAGAATCTTTGTAAGGGGAAACAGATGCACTCACTTCGTTTTCAATCTGTCTTTGATATTATCGGACCAGTCATGATTGGCCCATCAAGTAGCCATACAGCTGGAGCTGTTCGTATCGGAAAAATCGTCTCTTCCATCTTTGACGATACGCCGACAGAAGTCGAATTCCAATTATTTAACTCATTTGCCAAAACCTACCGTGGTCATGGAACTGACCTTGCTCTCGTCGCTGGTATATTAGGTATGGATACGGATGATCCTGATATTCCAAATAGCCTAGAGATTGCCCATAAACGTGGTATCAAGATTGTCTGGACCATTCAGAAGGACAGCAACGCTCCTCACCCTAACACCACTAAAATTACTGTGAAGAATGAACACAAGTCCATCAGTGTGACAGGAATTTCCATTGGTGGGGGAAATATCCAAGTTACGGAGCTTAACGGCTTTGCTGTCTCTCTCAACATGAATACACCGACCATCATCATCGTGCATCAGGATGTTCCGGGTATGATTGCCCATGTCACAGAAGCCCTCTCTCGTTTTGATATCAACATCGCTCAGATGAATGTGACTAGAGAAAAAGCTGGAGAAAAAGCCATCATGATTATCGAAGTCGATAGTCGAAGTTGCGAAGAGGCGATTGAAGAAATCCGAAAAATCCCTCATCTCCACAATGTCAATTTCTTTAAGTAGGAGGAAACATGTTTTATTCTATCAAAGAATTGGTCGAGCAGGCGGATCTAGACTTCCAAGGAAATGTCGCAGAACTCATGATTGCGACAGAATATCAACTAACCGGTCGGGAACGTCCAGAAGTTCTCCTCCTCATGGAACGCAATCTAGAAGTCATGAAAGCCTCTGTCGAGCTCGGTCTCAGTGAAAATAAATCCCGTAGTGGCCTAACGGGCGGAGACGCAGCCAAACTAGACCGCCATCTCAAAAGTGGCAAGGCCTTGTCGGACTTTACCATCCTATCAGCAGCCCGTAATGCCATCGCGGTCAATGAACACAATGCTAAGATGGGCTTGGTCTGCGCCACTCCAACCGCAGGAAGTGCCGGCTGTCTGCCAGCCGTTCTCACTGCTGCTATCCAAAAACTTGACCTCAGCCACGAAGAACAGTTAGATTTCCTCTTTGCTGCTGGTGCCTTTGGACTAGTCATCGCAAACAATGCCTCTATCTCAGGCGCTGAAGGTGGCTGCCAGGCCGAAGTTGGCTCTGCCTCTGCCATGAGTGCCGCAGCCTTGACCTTGGCTGCAGGTGGAACTCCCTATCAGGCTAGTCAAGCCATCGCCTTTGTCATTAAAAATATGCTGGGCCTCATCTGCGACCCCGTCGCTGGTTTGGTTGAAGTTCCCTGTGTCAAACGAAATGCCATGGGAGCCAGCTTTGCCTTTATCGCAGCAGACATGGCCTTGGCAGGTATCGAGTCTAAGATCCCTGTTGACGAAGTCATCGATGCAATGTACCAAGTTGGATCAAGTCTTCCAACTGCCTTTCGTGAAACGGCCGAGGGTGGACTCGCCGCCACACCTACTGGTCGTCGCCTACAAAAAGAAATCTTCGGAGAATAAGTTTATCTGTTAGGAGAAATCATGCCCTCTATCTCAGCTATCTTTTTTGATCTGGACGGAACCCTGGTTGACAGTTCCCTCGGGATCCACAATGCCTTTACCCATACCTTTAAAGAGCTAGGAGTTCCAAGCCCTGATGCCAAAACCATTCGTGGTTTCATGGGCCCGCCACTTGAAAGTAGCTTTGCAACGTGTCTTCCCAAGGAACAAATCTCAGAAGCTGTTCAAATCTATCGTTCTTACTACAAGGAAAAAGGAATCCACGAAGCGCAACTCTTCCCCCGAATAACGGAATTGCTTCAAGAGCTTTCGCAAAACTACCCTCTCTACATCACTACAACAAAGAATACTCCTACTGCTCACGATATGACTAAAAATCTGGGAATCCATCATTTCTTTGACAGCATTTACGGTTCCAGTCCTGAAACACCTCATAAGGCGGATGTTATTCGTTATGCTTTGCAAACGCATCAACTCCATGCAGACCAAGTTCTCATTATTGGCGACACCAAGTTTGATATGATCGGAGCCCAAGAAACTGGCATTAAAAAGTTTGCTGTTACTTGGGGATTTGGAGAAGAGGCTGATTTACTCAGCTATCAGCCTGACTGGATTGCCCGTACCATTGACGATATCATTAGCCAACTCTAACCATACAAAAATACTCCTAACACTAGTGAACTAGGTTGAGGAGTATTTTTTATATGTTGTTACTATCAGAAGGAATCAACTCCATGCTTAAGCAGTAATTTGATCCTGTTCTTCAGTATCTGCATCTTCATCCTTCTTACTTGGCCAAGCAAGCATCACAATAAGAGCAATCGGTCCAACGATAGGAACCAAAGCTATGAAAATAACGGCCCAGTGGAAACCAGCGCCTCGTAAGCGGCGAACAGTCACGGCGATAGAAGGCAACATGAGAATAGCCGCTAAAAAGAAGTACAAGCCCTGAAGCGATTATTTGCTGCGAAGCGACTCAGACGTTTTTAAATAGAGTAAAAATATCTTAATATTTTCGTACCATTTCTTCAAACCGAGAGTCTTCCGTATTCTCTTTATCTTTTTCACTATTCTCTATCACTTTTTCTCCAAATCGTTGACTTGGCATAGCGAGCATAACGAGCAGTGTTATTGCACCCAAAGGAACAAATACAATAAAAATATAGGCCCAATGGATACCCACATCTCGTAAGCGACGTACTATCAGTGCTAGTAGAGGAACAAACTCTACTATAAACAAAATAATACACATACTGAAGACCGCAATATTCCTAATGGCTTTATCAGATTCTAATCCCGTGAACAGCGAGTAGTAGGCGGGCAAGAAAATTACCATATTTAGCAGCCAAACCCACCAAAATTCTGGACGTGTGGAACGACCAGAAAAATTTGCATAGCCTTTGAAAAAACTCCTAATAGCACTCAGCATACAAAAAATCTCCTTTTGATTTTAATACTTATTTTGCAAAGTTATACTACCAGCTAAAAATAGAGGTAGTTTTTAGATTGTCTGAAATCACTCTCCTGATAGATCACATAACATCGTCCCTTGAATAGTTGCGCTTATTAATCCTTTGAAAGAGACGATGTTTTCTACTCTCTATTTATAAAAACCAGCTTTCTGATTTCCTCAGAAAACTGGCGATAGTTGTTTCATTATGAAGGGGATACACTCTTACTCAGCATGAGTTGTCTCATTCGCAAAGGAAATAATCGCTTCTTTAAGCTCATCTCCGCTGAGTGAACGGAACTCTTCAATCTTTTGATCGATGGCTTCTAGAGGCATGACATTTACCTTACCAACGAAAATCTTGTCCATGACTTGGTTATCAACCAATTCGGTCGAAACCAAGAGTTCTTCATAGAGTTTTTCTCCTGGGCGGATACCGACCTCAACGATTGGAATTTCACTTTCAGTGTGTCCGCTTAGAAGAACCATTTTCTTAGCCAAGTCATAGATCTTGACTGGTTTGCCCATATCGAGGATAAAGACTTCTCCGTCCTTGGCATAAGCGCCAGCATGGATTACTAGACGGCTAGCCTCTGGAATGGTCATAAAGTAACGTGTCATACGGAAGTCTGTCACCGTTACAGGACCGCCTTCAGCAATCTGACGTTCAAAGACAGGAATCACGCTACCACGACTACCGAGAACATTCCCAAAACGAACTGCACAGTAGGTTGATTTGCTGCGTTGGTTAAAGCCAGTGACAATCAATTCTGCCACGCGCTTGGTTGCACCCATAACATTCGGTGGATTGACCGCCTTATCAGTCGAAATCATGACCATCTTAGGCACTTTGGCCTCATCAACAGCCTTGGCAACATTGTAGGTACCGAGGATATTGTTCTTGAAGGCTTCTTTTGGATTGCGTTCCATCATTGGAACGTGCTTGTGGGCTGCAGCATGGTAAACGATGGCTGGTTTGTACTGCTCAAACACCTGCAAGAGACGGTCATAGTCCTGAATATCTGCAATAACAGGAACATAATCAATCCCTTGGAATGTACGGATCAATTCATGATAAACGAGATAGATGGAATTTTCGCCATGCCCAAGCAAGATGATACGTTCTGGATTGAAGCGGCTAACCTGACGACAAATCTCCGAACCAATCGAACCACCAGCTCCTGTCACCAAGATGGTCTTGCCTGTAATCTCAGTACCTAGACGCGATTCGTCGAGACGAATTTCCTGACGGCCCAAAAGGTCTGTGATATCAATTTTCTGGAAGCCACTACCTGATTGATGGAGTCCTTGAACGACTGTCTCAACCTTAGGCATCTTGTAACATTTGACGCCTAGCTTATTACACATCTGCAAGATGCGTTCGTACTCTGATGGGTCAAGCGAAGGGATTGCTACGATAACACGCTCGATTTGGTGACGTTTAGCCAATTCAGGTAGATTATCATAAGAGCCCAAAACTGGGATTCCACCTAGTTTTTGTCCCTTTTTCTTTTCATCGTTATCCAAAATCCCCACTAGCTCAAGGTCGCTAGTTGGATGTTGGTAGCTGTTCATAAAGAGGGCGCCACCATCACCAGCACCGATCAAGAAGGTACGGCGATGCTCTCCATCTCCACTACCTTGCTTGCGCTTAGAATAAATCAGCTGCCAAGTGATACGAGGAAGCAAGATGAGGAAGGTACTCAACAAAATGAAGAGTACGATGAAACGGATAGAAAACAATGGAAGAAAGGCATAGCAGATTCCATAAGAAAGAACACTGCTGAGCATCACTCCGAAAAAGATTTTCATGAAATCCGTAATCTTGCTATAACGACTGATACTAGCATTTAGCCCCCAAAATGCAATCATGATTTGATAAAGGAGGAAGGCTAAAAGAGTGTAGATTACATAATCCACAGGCGCCGGATTTATAAGGCCATAAAACAAGATATAAGATACGATGATGGAAACCACCATACTCAGAATATCGAATATCCCCCAAAACACTTGTTTTTGCTGTTTATTTAAAATTTCAACCAGATCAATCACATAATCTGTTAGTTTTTTATTCATAGGAATTTACTCCCCCTTAAAAGAGTCAGATGATACTGTTGTTATGATAACCTGAATCATTCAGTCTATCGGGGCTCACTTTCTCTTTCTTAAAAGTTTGACGAAGATAAACTGACGTACAAAGCCTGGACAAAGTGCAACAATTGCCTGAATGAAGATACTTTTAGCATATTCCATGTAAGAAATTTGCCCTCGCTCAAGCATGCGCTGACGAGCTTGACGATAGAGTTTAAGGTAACGCAAGCCACCTCGACGCTCAAACATCCCTGCACCGACACGAACCTTACACAAGATTTGATCTAGGTTCCCAGTCTTGGCACCTGCAGCAATCATATTGAGCCAAAGGAGGTCATCCTCCATGTAAAGGCCATCTTCATAGTTGCCCGCCTTGAGGACCATGTCCTTTTTGAACATGACTGTCATATGGTTAAAGGCGCTTCTCATTCTCTGATAAGCCACAATGTCTGCATGCTGAGTTGGAACACGACGATAAGACACAATCTCATCTGGATTGTCAATGAACTCTGCGATATGCCCACCTAAGAGGTCGAGATCTTCTTTCTCCATTAGCTGAAGCTGTTTCTCAAAACGATCCGGAACGGCTAAATCATCCGTATCCATGCGGGCAATAATGTCATACTGGCACTGTAAAACACCGTATCGAAGAGCCAAGCCTAAACCTTGGTTTTGTTCTAAGGGGCACCGTTTAACTGGAATGTCTGACTGAGCTTCCACTTCATCTAGCACCTGATAGAGTTCGGGTGTGAGCGGGCCGTCCTCAACAAGAACAAGTTCACTCGGTTTCAAGGTCTGGTTTTGAACACTTTTGATAGCATCTCTTAAAAACGTCGGATTTTCCTTTACATAGACCGACATCAAGACGCTGATTTTTTGCTTTTCAGGCACAGTTTTTCTCCAATGTATAGATTTCCTTCCACTATTTTATCACAAATTCTCCTAGTTTCCTATTTTTATATCAAATCAAGGAAAATTCTAGTAAAGAAATCTGTCTCTTTTCACTTTATTTTCACTTCCATTGATTGAACTGTCTTGGCTGTCATTACTTGACATTATAAGGAAAAAACCTTAAAATAAGCTGTTATTAAAATCATCCTATCGAGGTTTTTATGAAAAAACAATCACTCTTTTTTGTTCTAGGAATTGTCTTAATCGGGACTGTTTTACGCTCTCCTTTTACTGCTCTTCCAACCATTTTAGGAGATATCGCTCAGGGACTAGGAGTGGAGGTTAGCTCTCTTGGGATTTTAACCAGTCTCCCTCTCTTGATGTTTGCTCTTTTCTCTGCTTTTGCAAGCCGCTTGGCACAAAAAATCGGGTTGGAACACCTCTTTACTTACTGTCTCCTCCTCTTAACTGTTGGCTCTGTCATTCGTATCTTCAATCTTCCCCTTCTTTATCTAGGAACCCTAATTGTGGGAGCAAGCATAGCGATCTTCAATGTACTCCTCCCAAGTATGATCCAGGCAAATCAGCCTCAAAAGATTAGTTTCCTAACAACTCTCTATGTCACTGCCATGGGAATTTCGACAGCCATCGCTTCTTATCTATCCGTCCCTATCACCCAAGCTAGTTCTTGGAAGGACCTCATCCTCGTTCTCAGCTTTCTCTGTCTGGTCACTCTACTAGTCTGGTTGCCAAATCATCGCCACAATCACCGCCTAGAAAGCCAAAAAGAAAAGCAAGTCAAAGAGAATATTCTAAAAAGTAAAGATGTCTGGGCTATCATTATCTTTGGCGGGCTTCAGTCCTTGCTCTTTTATACAAGTATGACCTGGTTGCCAACTATGGCTGTTAGTGCTGGTATTTCTAATAGTGATGCGGCTCTCCTCGCTTCTATTTTCTCACTGATCAGCATTCCTTTTTCGATGACTGTTCCAAGTCTGACGACTCGTCTATCAGATGGTTACCGTCGAATCATGCTGGCAATTATCTCTATCGCTGGTATGATGGGAATTGCCATGCTCTTGTATCCAGCCAATAATTTCCTCTACTGGTTAGTTGTCCATCTCTTGATTGGAACGGCCTGCAGTGCCCTCTTCCCCTACCTCATGGTTTGCTTTTCTCTTAAAACCAGTTCTCCTGAAAAGACAGCTCAGCTATCAGGACTAGCGCAAACAGGAGGCTACATCTTGGCGGCCTTTGGTCCTGCCTTGTTTGGTTATAGTTTTGAACTTTTTCAATCTTGGATCCCAGCTGTCCTTGCCCTTCTAGCCATCGATATCATCATGACCATCTCACTCTTTATGGTAGATCGGGCTGATAAAATCCTCTAAACTTCTAGTTTTTACTAGGAGTTTTTTATATATAAAATTTTTACACATATTTCTTGACAGGGCTTTCAACTTGAGATACAATATATTTGAAAAGAGTATATATAAAATTTTTATATAATATAAAGGAGGTTTCCCATGTACTTCCCAACATCCTCTGCCTTGATCGAGTTTCTCATCTTGGCTGTACTGGAGCAGGGGGATTCTTATGGTTATGAGATTAGTCAAACCATTAAGCTCATTGCCAATATCAAAGAATCTACGCTCTATCCCATTCTCAAAAAATTGGAAGCCAGTGGCTTTCTAACCACCTACTCTAGAGAGTTTCAGGGGCGTATGCGCAAATACTACTCCTTGACCAATCGGGGCGTAGAGCAGCTCGTTACTCTAAAGGAAGAGTGGACGCTCTATACCGAAACCGTCAACGGCATCATAGAAGGGAGTATCCGCCATGACAAGAACTGACTATCTGACTCAGTTAGAAACCTATCTCCATAAACTACCTGAAGCTGACCGCATCGAAGCCATGGACTACTTTAAGGAACTATTTGACGATGCAGGTCCAGAGGGCGAAGAAGAACTCATTGCCAGTCTGGGAACTCCAAAAGAAGCTGCCCATGATATCCTCTCTGATCTTCTCGATAAAAAGGTCAATGAGGCACCTGCTCAAAAGAATGATCGCCAACTGCTACACATTGCCCTCCTGGCTCTGCTAGTAGCTCCTATCGGAATTCCGGTCGGGATCGGCATCCTCATGGCCATCATCGGTATTTTTATCGCAGCTGTCTCCGTCATTCTAGCCTTTTTCACTGTTTCGGTGACGGGTATCCTGCTAGGTGGACTCTTTATCATAGAGAGCTTTAGTGTTCTGGTCGAAGCCAAATCTGCCTTTATCTTGATTTTTGGGGCCGGTTTGCTTTCTATCGGTGCTTCTTCTCTTGTTCTACTAGGTATCTCCTATGTAGCCCGTTTCTTTGGTCTCCTAATCGTCCGCTTGGTGCAATGGATTCTTAAAAAAGGAAAGAGAGGTGACAGACATGCGTAAATTGACAAAAGGATTTCTCATCTTTGGTGTGGTTTCTACAATCCTTGGTTTTATCATGATCATTGTAGGCGCCCAGTCCAATGGTATTCAAAGTTTGCTTGCCATGTCAAAAGACCCCGTCTATGACAATCGTATCGAAGAAGTGACCTTTGGAAGCGAAGTGGAAAAACTTGATTTGACCCTTGAAGAACACAGCCTAACCATCACAGAGTCTGTAGATGACAAGATCCATATCACCTATCATCCTTCCGTATCTGGTCGTCACGATTTGACTACTGGTATGAGTGACAAAACACTGAGCGTCACTGACAAACAAGCCTCCCAACATCGTTTTCTCGGTTCAGGAATCGAAAGCCTACTTCGTATCGCCAGCAACTATTCTAATCGTTTTGACGAAGTCGTTCTCTCCCTACCCAAAGGAAGAAAGCTGCAAGCTATCACCGTCTCAGCCAATCGTGGACAAACTAATATTCGTCAAGCCAACCTTGAAAATGCAACCATCAAAACAAAAGGCTATCTCTTAAGACTAACAGAAAGTTCTATCAAGAACAGCACATTAACGGCATCTCATATCATCAATATCTTTGATGCCGAATTGACAGATAGTCAGGTCAAGACGGAGGGAGCACACATCTATGCTGAGAATATCCAGGTTCACGGCAAGGTCGAGCTAGAGGCTTATTCAACTCTACAACTCATTCTCTCCCAGAAAGAGACTGACCGTATCAATCTAGAAATTTCTTCTCAGCATGGTGGTATCTATCGTCAACCCAAAGAAGAACATCGTGGACAAAAAGAGAATGTACTTGCCAACCCTTATAAAACCGAAAAAGCAGATATCAAGGATTTACTCATTGCAAAAGCCAACCAGGATATCTACCTACCTAAAGAGGAGCATTCTGCTCCATCTAGAAACCATTGACAAAAACGCTTTCATCTGCTAGTCTAAAGATAGAAAACGACCATAAAAAAGGAGGTTCCACCATGACACAAGAATGGTTTGAAAGCGCCGATCTTGAGAAGAAATCAGCTCAGACGAAATCGGAAATCCAGCCCGACCAACCAGAGACTTCGGAAACTGTGGAGACCGAACCACAAGCAAGCCAAGAAACTCCTATCTCACCTAAAGAGTCGGAAACGCATGAGGAGGAAGCTCCCGAAATGGCTGAGGAAACCCAAACCGAGGAAGAGGGAGAAGGGAAAGCTGAAGAGAAAGGCAACCAAGAGAACCCTACAAAAGAAAAAAACATCCTCAGCAAGGCTTTAGATAGTCCCTATATCCCAGATATTGACCCCCGCAAAACTGCTCGATTCAAAGAAGAAATCGCACTATTTTGGACTTGGCTTCTGGACGCTATCCAAGAACCAACTGCCAGCAAGACTACGGACCAAAAGCATCGTTACAGTGTCTTTGGCCTGCTCACTTTGCTATCCATGATTAACCTTTTCTTTAGTATCTATCATATCAAGCACCTCTACTACGGCTATATGGCATCTATTGCCAATAGTTTACCTAACCAGCTCCCTCCTTTAAATCTCTTTGCTGGACTCTCCATCTTGGTCGCTAGCGCTCTATTTTACTTTTCCATCATTTTGGGAGGCTTTACTGTCCGACGTGTGCTGGACCAGGAGAGCGACTTCACATTCCAAGAAGCCTTCGATCGGTATAGCCGACTCTTTGCTATCCCACTTGTCCTAACGGCTCTAGCAAGTTTCTTTGCACTCTTTGGTGGCTTACGATTTGCTGGTATCCTCACTCTTCTCAGCATGGCCATCTTTGCCCTTGGAAATCTCTTTGTGATTAGCAAGCCAAGTAAGACCAGTAGCCTGGACCCATTTTATCGATTCCTGCTAGCTGTCTTACTTGATGGCGCTATTCTCTTCCCCTTCTTCATTGCAGAGCTCGCGCTGACAGTAGACTACCTTCGCATCCTGACCTTCTTTTAACCAAAATCCCTGCCATTGACCAATGACAGGGATTTTTAGACTTACTCTTTTTTAAACAAGGCCTACTCGATGCTTGCCAATTCCTCAAAATCTTTTCCCAAAATGGCTTGTACTTCTAGTTGATTGGCATCTAGTTGGTGGTAAAATGCTGTTGATAGTGACTCTAGGAATTTTGCGTAATCCAAGCGAGCGATGGATTCGTAGTCTTCGGCTTTTGAACCATCACCAGAAATCGCCACTAGGTCAATCTCCCAAACAAGTTCCTTGCCTGCTAGCTGCTCCGTATAAGGCACAGGTACAATGGGTTCTTTTGGCAAAATCGTCTTGACTCCTTGGGCTAGGTGATAGATACCGTGCACCTTGCCTTGAGCATCTGGGTAAAATTTCACACTGGCAAGGTAGGCATCAGAGCCTTGAACCTTCTTGACTAGCTCTTCAAAACGTGCCAATCCATCCTCAGCAAAAAAGCTCTCGAGGTATTCCTTGTTAAGATAGATAGGGGACAAGATTCCTTGGCAATATACTAAACGAACCGCCTTATCCGCTAGATAATTCTGAACTGTTTGTCGGAAATAAGCTTCAAAGTCAAATCCTTCTAACCCTTCTACCACATGCCCCAACTTGCTCGATAGGGCTTGGAGGAGAGCCTCTACAATCTCCCAGTCCGCTCTGGTAAGGAAGTCTGGAATCACCACTTGATAGCCTTTTCGACTATCCGCATAGTTCACCTTGAAGAGAAATTGTGACTGACCTACAATCCCACACTCGATATACTCGAGACGATTGAGGGGCTGACGGAGATAGACCGCATCATAACTGTGTGACTCCAAGCCCTCCACCAAGGCCAAGATAGACTTGGCAGTCAAGACCTCCTGTTGTCCTAGAATACTATCTTTATTTGGGATAAAAAATATTTTCGCCATAACTGGCCTCCTTTGAAATCGTTTACACATAGTATACACTATTTTCCTGAAAGATACAGAAACAAATTTTAGATTTTTGAGTAAAAAGCATAGAAAAACAGCCCCTAAGGACTGTTTGATGTTATACAGTAGCGACTTGATCCAAGCTTTCACCGATAGCTGCTAGGCGCTCGATTACTTCTGCTTGTGTCAATTCATTTTCTGAAACATAGCGGTTGCGTGGGTGAACACGGCACTCGTGTGAGCATCCACGGAGGTACTTGTCTTCATTTTCTTCTGATGTCAAGATACGACGGTTACAGAAGGGATTTCCACAGTTGACATAGCGTTCACATGGTGTTCCATCAAACCAGTCTTTCCCTACGATGGTTGGGTTAACATGGTTAACATCAACGGCGATACGCTCGTCAAAGACGTACATTTTCCCATCCCAAAGCTCACCTTGAACTTCTGGATCTTTACCGTAAGTTGCGATTCCTCCGTGCAATTGGCCGACATCTTTGTAGCCTTCACGGACCATCCAGCCTGAGAATTTCTCACAGCGAACGCCACCTGTACAGTAAACCACAACACGTTTATCCATGAATTTTTCCTTGTTGTCACGGACCCATTGTGGCAACTCACGGAAGTTGCGGATGTCTGGACGGATAGCCCCTCGGAAATGTCCTAGGTCGTACTCATAATCGTTACGTGTGTCAAGAACCACTGTATCTTCGTCAAGAAGGGCTTCTTTAAACTCTTTTGGAGACAAGTAAGCGCCTGTTGTTTCAAGTGGATTGATGTCGTTGTCAAAATCGTTGTCTTCCAAACCAAGGTGGACAATTTCTTTCTTGTAGCGAACAAACATCTTCTTGAAGGCTTGTTCATTTTCTTCGTCAATCTTGAACCAGAGGTCCTCCATGCCTGGGAGGCTGTGAACATAGTCCATGTATTTTTGAGTTGTTTCGTAGTCACCTGAAACAGTCCCGTTAATCCCCTCGTCAGCGACGAGAATACGGCCTTTGAGACCGATTGATTTACAGAAAGCCAAGTGATCTGCCGCAAATTGCTCTGCGTTTTCAATTGGAGTATAAAGGTAGTAAAGTAAGACACGAATATCTTTTGCCATAAGATTTGTTCTCTTTTCTATTCTTAAATTTTCAGAATTTTTCATTCAACTATACTAGTATACCCACTTGGGAAAACGAATGCAATTTATTTGACCGGAAATTATATAGAGAGACCTGCCACTGCACTTCATCAGTAACCATAGCGAATCGCAGATAATTCTCTCAATTTTTTGATTTGCTTAGCTTGATTTTCTGACAAACCCAGCTTGTTATCAATCAACACACGTGAGATGTCAACATTCATTTGGCTCAGAATAAATGGAGTAGAGGTTCCATCATCCTCTAATCGTTTTTGATAAATCACTAACTGATTTTTTAGGGGAGCAAGTTGAGGCGCAGCCTTTATATCTTCCAATAGATGATCAATGATGGTCATCGCTTCACAACGCCTTTCACTTCCTCCAGCAAACCATTTTAATGGTGTCATACTCATTTTCCTCCTGAAATTCGCTTATAAAAAAACTATAATTCCTAACTCTCATGCTAATATTTTACCCAAACACCCTATGTAAAAAAGTCAGCAAAAATGGCAAGGTCGCTACAATATTATTGATCACATGCACCGCATAGGATGGATAAATGCTCTTGGTATAACGGGTCAAACCAGCAAAAATGATTCCAGATGTTGCAAAGACGAAGATATCTAACAGACTAGGAAGGCTTGAAAAATGAGGGAGAGCAAATAAAATAGAAGGAAGAAGCAAATCAAGACCAAATCGCGAATCTTTAAAAAAGGCGTGTTGCAGTAATCCTCTATAGATTAACTCTTCCATCAGTGGAACCAGAAAGAACAGGGCTATATAAATACCTAGCTCTGCAAAATTAGTCCCACTATAACCAATCAATACAGCCCAACCTTCCGCAGTTGACTGAACATGTTTAGCTGTCTGAACGTTAAAAGAGATCTGGAGCACTACCACTAATACTGTCAAAATCGAATACCAAAGCCATTTTTTTCTTGGAATGCGAAAGAGATAACCGTGCCCTGTCTTAACCAGAATCCAAATCATGACTCCGCTAAATAGCAAACTCAAGATATTTTGAATCCAGAAGAAATTGCCAATCTGGGAAGAAAATTGCCAATAGTTTTGGACAATAAGCGTCAGCTGGCAAAGGCCAAATACGAAAAATAGGTAAGAGAAGACAGCACTCATTTTGAAAAGAAGACGATATTTTTTCATAATAAATCCCCTATAGATGTATGTGTATCACATCGCATAAACCCTCAGAACAACTGTTTTCATTTTTACATCCTAAAAATCACTACCTCCCCTAGAGAACTAGGGAAGGCAGTGATCACATTTTTAGGAATTAGGAATGAATACACGAAATCAATCGTTCTTATGATTTTTTGTTTTTCAAGAATTCGTCGTATTGTTTTTGCATTTCGTTCAATACTTTTTCGTAGGCACCTTCAGATTTCAATTTTTCCATCAATTCTGGGATTGCTTTATCTGGGTCTACAGTACCAGTGTTGATAGCTGTATCGAATTGTTGCATTGTGTTAGAAATTGCTGAGATTTCAGATTTCACATTGTCAGTGTTAAAGATGAATCCAAGTGCTGGAGATTCTTTAGCTTCTGCCAATTGTTTCTTAGAATCTTCGATTTGTTGGTCTGTAACGTTTTCGTTGATGTAAAGAATCCAGTTGTTACCAGTGTTCCATCCACCCATGTGAGTATTTCCTTTGTAGCCATCAAGGACGCGTACACGGTTTTCTTTACCTTCAATTTTTTCCCAGTTCTTACCTTCTGGACCGTAAACAAGACCGTTCAAGAGTTCTGGGTTTGTGTTCAAGAGATTCAACACTTCCATTGATTTTTCTTTGTTCTTAGAGTTGTTTGAAATAACAAAGTTAGCAACTTGTGTTGTTTGGTTTTTCTTGATAAAGTTAGTGATTGGTTTGATTTGGATATCTTTGTTAGCAACACGTGAGAGCAAGCTGTTACCGTAGTCAGCTGGTCCTACTGTTTCTTCACGAACAAACCAAGTATCTTGTTGAAGGTCAAATGAAGTGTCGCTTGTTGCTACGTCTTTTGGAATGTATCCAGCTTCATAGAATTTGTGAAGAGTCTTCAAATGTTCTTTGAAACGAGGCACTTCGTAACGGTTTACGATCTTAGTAGTGTCTCCTTCAAGGTCGATAACAAATGGAAGTCCGTTTGGTACTGGGTAGTCAAAGTTATCAGATGGGATAAAGTTCTTCGTAACCGCAAATGGTACTACATCTGGAGCTTTTTCTTTAATTTGTTTCAAGACTGGTTCAAGTGTTTCGTATGAAGTGACACCTGAAATATCGATACCGTATTTAGCAAGAAGAGTTCCGTTGAAGGCAAAGTTTTGAGATGATGCAACGTTAGCTGCAACTGGTACTGCATAGATCTTACCGTTTACAGTGTTCCCTTTGATGTAAGCTGGGTCAAGTGCTTTGTAAAGCTCTGCTCCTTCTTTTTTATACAATTCTGTCAAGTCAGCATAAGCACCTTTTTGAGCATTTACGACATAGTTAGATGCAAATGCGATATCATAGTTTTCACCAGATGATGTGATAACAGACATTTTCTTATCATAGTCACCCCATCCAAGGTATTGGATATCCAATTTAGCACCGACTTTTTCTTCGATGATTTTGTTTGCATTTTCTAGCAATTCATCCAAGTTGTCTGGTTTGTCACCGATTTGGTACATTTTGATTACAGGTTTTTCACCTGAAGTAGTATCTGCAGCTTTTTTGTTGTTACCTGTAAGGTTTCCACAAGCAGCAAGACTTGCAGCCAAAGCGACTACGCTAGCAGATGCAAAAGCATATTTTTTCCAGTTTTTCATGATAAAAACTCCTTTTTTTATTTTTAAACTTATAAACGATTTAATGATTTGTAACTTCAGTCACTAAGATGAAGTTGGGAAGGGAGAAACGGTGTTTCTCAATAAGTGCTATTCTTTCACACCACCGATTGTCAACCCTTTAACAAAGTAGCGTTGGAAGAATGGATACAGAATCGCGATTGGAAGGGTTGCAACCACAACCATGGCCATACGACCTGTTTCTTTTGGTAGAGCAACTCCCAGTTGGCCAGATAGGCCGACTGCTTTTGCAATGTAGTCCATATTTTGCTGGATTTGCATAAGCAAATATTGCAATGGATACAAGTTGTCACTCTTGATGTAAAGAAGGGCGTTGAACCAGTCGTTCCAGAAACCAAGAGCTGTCAAAAGCGTGATGGTTGCGATACCTGGAAGTGACAATGGCAAACAAATCTGGAAGAAGATCCGAGCTTCACTGGCACCATCGATACGAGCAGATTCGAGAATGGCTTCTGGAATGGTCTTCTTGAAGAAGGAACGCATCAAGATGATGTTGAATGGTGAGAGAAGCATTGGAACAATCAAGGCCCAAACGGTATCACCCAGTTGAAGCAGGCGAGTGACCACGATATAGCCCGGTACCAAACCAGCATTGAACAACATACTAAGAAGAGCGAAGATCGTAAAGAATCTGCGGTACTTAAAGGTTGTCCGTGAGATGGCATAGGCATAAGTGGTTGTAATGAAGACGTTGGTCACTGTTCCGACTACAGTTACAAAAACTGAGATAAAGAGCGCTTGGAGGATCTTATCTTTAAACTGAGCTAGGAACTGGAATCCATCTACACCAAACTTCGAAGGGAAAAAGCTATATCCATACTGGAGAATGCTCTTTTCATCTGTTACCGAAATGATGATAACGAAGATAAATGGCAAGATACAAGAAAGAGCGATCAAACCAGAGATAATACTAAAGAAGATATCTGCTTTCTTACTGAAGGAGTGAATGCCGACATTATCGATTTTTTCTTTTTTAATTTTCTTTTCTGCCATATTCTCCTCCTTTCTAGAACAAAGCTGAGTTTGGATCAACTCGTCTTGCAAGCAAGTTTGATAGGATAACCAGAATCAAACCGACTACGGATTGGTAAAGACCGGCTGCTGAGGCCATACCGATATCTGCTGTCTGAGTCAAACCATTAAAGACATATACATCCAAAACGTTGGTTACATTGTAAAGCTGACCAGCATTGTGTGGGATTTGATAGAAGAGACCAAAGTCTGCACGGAAGATATTTCCGACTGCAAGGATGGTCAAGACTGTTACAAGCGGAGTCAACTGAGGAATGGTTACGTTGCGAATACGTTGCCACTTGCTAGCCCCGTCCACTGTTGCTGCTTCGTAGTAGGTGGGGTCAATTCCCATGATCGTCGCATAGTACATGACACTGCTATATCCAAAGCCTTTCCAAATACCTAGGAAAAGGAGAAGGTATGGCCAAATGCCTAAGTCAGCGTAGAAGTTGACTTCCTTCATGCCAATGGATGTTAGGAAATGGTTGAAGACCCCTTTGTCAATGTTTAGGAAGGCATCTGTAAAGAAACTGATGATAACCCATGACAGGAAGTAAGGGAACAACATAGACGTTTGGAAAATTTTAACCATTCTCTTAGAGCGAAGCTCGCTGAGGATGATGGCAATCCCTACTGATACAATCAAACCGATAAAGATAAAGCCGAGATTATAGAGAACGGTATTTCGAGTGATGATAAAGGCATCTTTTGAACTAAACAAGAATCTGAAATTATCTAACCCGACCCATTTACTATTCACAATACTATCTATGAAACCATTACTGGTCATATGGTAGTCTTTAAAGGCGACCACATTCCCAAATACTGGAATGTAAAAGAATAGAATCAACCAGAGTGCCCCTGGTAAAACCATCAAGAGAAAGATCCAGTTATCTCTCAAGGTCTTTGAAAACTTTTTCATAATTTCCTCCCTTTTTATTCCTAAAAACTGATTTCATCGAATTTTTAGGTTTGATAACGATTACATTATTAGTATACTCCTATTTGAAGGTCAGGTTAAACTACTAATTATAGAAAAAACTCCACAAATTATTTTTTGTGGAGAAGTTTTTTATAAGAAATAGGTTTCACGAGAAACACTCTGACTCGGAAAAGATGCCTTTAAGTCGTATAAATCGTCGATGCGGTCGCAATAGTATGCCACTGGTTGGCTGTAGTGGCTGCGAAATCCTTGTCTGCGTAGAAGTCAGTAAATGGTAAGATTTCAACCTCTAACTCGTCGATGCGGTCAATCTGTCCTGCCAGATAAGCCTCGATGCGGCTTTCTGCGCGTTTGATGCGTTGCAAAAGTCCGCCCATACGGATATCAACCGTATCCAAACCAAAGACCTTGTTTTCTTTCAACCATTGACGGCTAAAGAGGGTATGGAAATGTTCGATTTGGCTTCTAAGTTTTGGTAATTCTTGTCTTGCGATTTCTTTCAGATTTTCTTTATCATCCGCTTGGTAGGCCTGACGAATGCGTCGGCCCACATCCACTTTACTACTTAAAATCTGGTTCAACTGGGCCTGAGTTTCAAAGAGATAAGAGTAGGCGCCAGCTTTTTCTTTGATTTCAGCAAGCGTCTCAGCAGCCTGAGCGAAGTGCGGCTTGTCCTGTTCAGGTGTCATGTGCTGGTCAAGAATCGGGCAAAGAACATCCTGATAAAAGACGTAGCGGTTGGGATTGATCCCGCTGAGATTGCCTGGTAGGTCTGGCAAGAGATTAGCTAGGTCAATCTGCATAAAGTCCTCAACCGAAAGACCTGTATTGGTCTTGAAGTGAGCAGACAAACGGTCTAGGTCATTGCGGTAGCTGAGTTCTGCCCAGTTTTGCAAGCTGGGTAGGATAGAAAACTGAGCTGTCTCGCCACCATTGTCCCCCCAACCAGTCACAATGACTTCCTTGATTTGATTGGCACGGCAGGCTTTATTGGCCTCAATAGCGATGAGACGGCTGAAATGGTTGTGTGGGGTAAAACCAATCCATTTCCAAGCCCCGCCTGCGAATGCGATATCTTGGCTAATCTTGTGGTGATTGCGGAAGTTACGGTTGTATTTTTCTTCGCTATCTTGGTAATAATCCCAATAAACCAAGGTTACACGATCTTTGAGACGGTCTAGGTAGACACGAGTTTCCTCAGGAATTTCCACATCGCGGTCGTACTGGCCATCTGCTGACATGAGTTTGAAAAACATGTCACTCCACATTTGGCAGTGGAAACCATACTTATCGGCAATATCCAGCACGCGCTCCAAGTGTTGGCACATGAGGAGACTACGGTCCACAACACCGTTCAAAATGAGGTAGCGCCCCAAACCAACCAAGTGGGCTTCGTCCATCCCGATATTGACCTTGCGTGTCTGCAGTTTAGACAGAGTGGCAAACATCCCGTCAATCAAATCATAAACCTTTTTTTCGCCAATAAGGAGAATATCCTCCACATCACGGAGTTCTTGCACTTCCTTAACCCCCCATTTGACGAAGGCCGACAAGTGGGCCAAGGTCTGGATACAAGGCACAAAGGTCATGTCAAACTGCTGGGCGTAGGCTTCTATTTCCTGCAACTCCTCAGCCGAGTAGGCACCACGGAAATAACCAAAGTAAGGTTGTCCCTCAATCTGATAAGTATCTTCCATGTAAAGCTCAAAGGTTGAGTAGCCCATGAGAGCCAAGACCTCAATCATCTGCTTAGCAGAAGCGACATTCAGCACCGCATTTCGGGAACAGTCTGCCATGTAGGCCAAATCTTCATAAGCCGCCTGCTCCCCAATCGCTACTTTGTCACCTTCTACTAGAGCTGTTGCTAGCACTGACAAGGCACGGTAGAGTTGATGGGGTTTGCGATAGGTTAGTTGATAGTGCCCACTTTCACCCTTGATAGAGATAGAGGCTTGGTCAGACTGAGCGACTGCAACTTCCACATCTGGTAAAGAGATATGCTTTGTCAGCAAGTCGATTGCCTGAGTTTGTTTGGGACTAAGCCCCGTAAATCTTACCATTGGTTTTCCTCCTGTAGCCAGTTGACAAGGGCACCGTAGAGATTGGCATCTGCATGATAGGTGCAAGCTTGGATAACAGGTGCGACCGTGTATTCTTCGTAGGTTTCGACAAATGCTTCGACAGCTTGTTTGACGCCTTGGATAAAATCTGGATTTTGACTGATGGAGCCTCCCAGACTAATGACATCTGGATCGATCAGATACTGAATATTGAGCAAGCCTTGAGCTAGATTACGGTTCATGCGCTCAATGGCTTCTTGGCAAAGGGCATTTCCTGCTGCGGCCTCTTGGTAAATCTTGCGACCATCCCAGTCAGTCTGACCAGATTTTTCAATCACGTATCGAACCATGTTCCCTGTAGATGCTAGTTGCGACCAGTTGTTGAGCTTTTCTGCTGGTGCAATGGTTGTCATATAGCCAAACTCTCCTCCCAAGCCGTGACGACCACGGTGAAGTTTGCCATTGATAATCATGGCACCGCCAATTCCTGTCCCAATCACGACACAGGCTGCATTTTCAATCTCTGGGTGAGCCAGCAGTTCACTCAGTCCAACACAGTTGGCATCATTTTCTAGATGGATAGGGAGTTGATGATGAGCAAGGGTCTCATACCAAGAAAAGCCATGGATGTAAGGTACGGCACTGATTCCCTCAATGACACCTGTTTCTTGATTGACCGCGCCTGGAACGCTCATGGCAATGCCCTTATAATCTTTCTCTGCCAAGCATTGGTCTAGCCAAGTCAGTAAATCTTCTAGGGTTTCTGGTGTCGGTGTACTTGTCTTATCTAGTATTTTTCCATCAGGAGTCAGACTGGCAAACTTAATCCCAGTCCCTCCGATATCAATGGTTGCAATCGTCATATTTTCACCAAAAAAGGGACGAATCAGTAGTTAATCCTTACTCTTTCGCCCCTCCTTTCTATCTCATAGTATTCGTTATCAAACACTTTAAAACTGTTAAATGTCTTCTTTTTTAATCAATTCTGTACGAATTTCTTGTGGCGCTAAGAGTCCTGAATGAACGGGATATGGTCGCTCAAGTAAGTCAAGAATGGTTTGTTGGTGTTCTGATATGCGAACATTTTCTTGACTCATATTGTAGTAACGGAGGACATATCCTTCTTCATTTTCCGCCACTTTAAAGGCTGTTGGGCAAACTTGTGGTAAGCTGAGTGCCGCATGACTCAAGAGGCTACCAGTTGCAGCAACACTTCCTTCTTGTTTAGCAACTTGAAGACTAGTGAATGGTGTTTGGAAGGCTTTAGCACGACGGAAGGCTGAGAAGCGCTCCCCTGCTTGGTGGCATTCAAGTGTAAACTCGACTTCAAACTCACGCAAGCATTGAGCCTCTGGTGTTGGGAAGTAACCCCAGTCACCTAATTCACCTGAGGCACGAAGAATGGTCACGGCAATGGTATCGTCTCCAAGGATTTCGTACTCATGCAATCCTTTATTTGCCACCGTCACTCCTTTTTCATCATCATAAAGGCTGACAAAGGCTTGTTGGTGTTGTGGATTTTCAGGATTTTCCCAAGAAGCAGCTGGTTTGTTTGGTCGTGTCACCACCTCATAGATGCTTTCAGAGTCATTGCTTGGACGTGTGTTATGAGTCTTAACCAAGAGACGGATACGGTGGTCCTTGGCTGTGTTAGTAAAGCGAGTCTTGAAGCGGATTTGTGGATTATCAACAAAGACGGTCATCTCTGTTTCCAGAGGAAGAGTTGTCAATTCTTCTGAGCGCCCAGCTTCACGCGTCATAAACTCGATGATGCCTCTTTGTTCCGCATCCAGTTTTTCGTCTGCACTTACTGGAATTGTCAATTCATGCTTGAGCAAAATCTTGGCAAAACGTGCTGTATTTTCCAAGACTTCACAGCCTTTTAGCTCGGCGTAGATAGGCTCTGTTCCTTTTGGTTGGAAATAGATGTACTCATTTCCAATGTCACCACGGTCTTCAAAGCGAATAACATCTTCATAAGCTTCATGAGTTGTCTTGTCGTAGACCGTGATGTTTTCATCCACACTGACCGTTACAAATGGCGTATCAATCACTCCATTTTGGTAAATACCGTCACGGTGTTCTTGTTCTCCTTCAAGCAATTGGAAGGTTGTCCAAGAAAGTGATGCTAGATGAACAGGGACTGTCACGCGCACTTGTCGAGCGATACGAGCCTGACGGAACTTGTCTTTTGGCAAATCATACTCAAAATTAGCTCCCAAATCTTCGATTTTCGCTTCTACAGCATGTCCTTCCAAGTCTTCGACACGGTAGCTTGGCAAGGTCAAGGCTGCCATCTTCTTATAGCCTTCTGTTGGGTGCAATTCTTTGAAATCACAAGTCGCTACATCAATCACGGTGCTGACCGTATCAACCTTGTCGTGCAAGCCTGTGTTGATGACGGTAAAGAGACGGTCGCTTTGCGCTTCGTGGGTTGCAATTTTACCCTTCCACTCGTTGAGAAGGTTGGTCTTAACGAAATTTCCAACTTGGTTGACCTTGGCAAAACGTGTTTCCATCTCACGGTGAACCTCGTCCACACTACAGCCACAGATACTGTCATGGGGCGCATTTTGTAGAAGGACTTTCCAAGCATAGGTCAACTGGTCCTTATGATTGTGACCACCAGTGATGACAGTCAATGGCTCCACTACTTGTTCTAGGAGATTGCTATTTTCTTGGAAGGCTTGTTTGAGGTAAATGCGTGATGAAGAAGTGTTGGCAAGCGTGTACCAACCATCTGTTTCCTGACTGGTCAACTCACCTGTAACTGTTGATAACTGCTCTGGCAAAGCACTTTCTACTGCATGGACATAGTCATCAAAGGAACTATGAACAAAAGTCACATCTGGGAAGAGTTCATTTGCCACACGAATGGCTTCACTCAGATTGCGCTGTACAGGCTGGTGATCACATCCGTTCATCATCAACCATTGGTTTGTCGAAGCGTAGTCACGCACGTCTGACAATTTTTGTTTCCAGAAAGTTAGGGCCTCGTCCTTATCAACTGGAATTTCATTCCCGTTACTGTACCAGTTGGCAAAGAGGATACCGAGGACACGACTTCCGTCTGCACCCTGCCAGTACATTTCTGAAAACTGGGAAGTAAACTGCTCATCTTCGAGGACTTGGTTGTCAAACCCAATCGGCTTCACACCACGCCCAAAAGCTGCCACGTGAATGCCTGATTTTTGAAGGATTTGAGGAGCTTGTCCCATATTTCCAAAGGTATCTGGGAAGTAACCAATCTGGGTTGATTTGCCCCATTTTGCACATTCTGCTTGACCAATCAAGGTATTGCGAACATTGGCTTCACTAGAAATCAAGTAATCATCCTGCAAGATGTAAAAGGGACCAATTTTGAGTTTGCCTTGGTCGATGTAACCTTGGACTTTGTCGCGATTTTCAGGGCGAATTTCCAAATAGTCATCAAGGACAATGGTTTGGCCATCCAAGTGGAAACTCTTGAACTCAGGGTCATTTTCAAAAAGGTCAAAAAGATTATCAAATAATTCCACCAACTGCATACGGTGGCTTTCAAAAGGTAAGTACCACTCACGGTCCCAGTGACTATGTGAGATAATATGTACAACAACATTTTCCATGAAGTAAAACCTCATTCTAAATTTAAATTTTAACGTTTTAAATGTAAAGGTGTGATTCTGACACGAATCGGTGAAACTAAAGCGAGCTCCTTATACTCAATAAAAATCAAAGAGCAAACTAGGAAGCTAGCCGCAGTCTGCTCAAAGCACTGCTTTGAGGTTGTGGATAGAACTGATGAAGTCAGTAACCATACCTACGGCAAGGCGAAGCTGATATGGTTTGAAGAGATTTTCGAAGAGTATTAGCGAATATCCAGATAATCCAAGACTAATTCACAGAACATCATGTTGGCCCAAGAGAACCATTCACGTGAGTAGAGCGTTGGGTCATCCACGTGGAAGCTTTCATGCATAACACCTGTTCCACCATCGCAGGCAACCAGCTGATCCAGCAAGTATTTTTTCTCTGCCTTATCTCTTGTTGTCAAACCTTGGATAGAAAGGGCAATGGGCCAGATATAGCGATAGAAGGTATGAGAACTTCCGAGACCACTAGCATATTCACCTTGGTAGAAATATGGATTTTCAGGGCTCAGAATGGTACGGCGTGTGGCTTGATACACTTCGTCTTCAATGTCGCAATAGCCCAGATAAGGCGCAGCCAGCAGACTCGGTACATTTGGATCATCCATGATGCTAGCATTTCCTAGGCCATCCACTTCAAAGGCGTAAATCTTTTCACCCTTGCTGTTGGAGGTATAAGCGTAGTTTTCGATTCCTTCTTGAATCTCAGCTTGCAGACGTTTAGCGTCTGCCACGATGTTTTGGCTATCAGCTAGGTCTAGTTCTGCAAAGATTTCTTGCACATAGCCCAAGACGACTACGGCAAACATATTGGACGGAATCAAATAGCTATACTGGCAGCAGTCATCACTCGGACGAAAGGCTGACCAGGTCATACCTGTCACTGCAAAGTCAGGTCCAAATCCATCATTTACCAAGGTATCTTCCTTGCGGTCTGTATCCCGAACAAAACGATAAGGAGAATTCTTGTGGTCTTGTTCCACCATCCACAGATGAAGAATTTCCTTGGTCGCTGCGACAAAAGTCTCATCAAATTGACTGGTCTCGCCAGTCTCTTTCCAAAGGAGATAAGCCAACTGCAAAGGATAGCAAAGCGAGTCCACCTCGTACTTGCGTTCCCAAATCCAACCATTAAGGTCGGTATGGTCAGTCTCGTGGTGGCCCTTCCAGTTTTCCTCAATGTTAAAGGAGTTGGCATACGGATCTTTGAGTACTAGGGTCATTTGACGCTTGACCAAACCTGCAATGGTCTGACGCAAGAGAGGATCTTTTTTTGCCACATGCAGGTAGGGTCTGAGTTGGGCTGTCGAATCCCGAAGCCACATGGCAGGAATATCCCCTGTCAGTACAAAGGTCGAGCCATCTTCGAGGATTTCAACTGTATTGTCCAAGGTGTCTGTATAGCAACGCTCGAAGACATCCACCCACTCCGGATGGTCCTTGACCCGCTCTGCTACTTCATCCAGCCATTCTCTAACAATTTCTTTCGAATAAATCATCGTGCAGTTTCCTCTTTCAAACAAGTTTCATGTTCAGTATATAGTTTTTGAGACAGAAAATACATACACAAATGATAGTCATTTTTCTACAAAATTGCTTACTTTCGAACCCCATATCTAAAGGTCTCATTTTTCTGATATAATGTAGAAAAACAGCTAAAGGAAATACCATGAAACCACTACTTGAAACCATCGATACCCGCTTTGGTACTGCTAGCAAGCATGCCTTCTCTCGGGGAAATACCCTGCCTTACACAGGCGTGCCTTTTGGGATGAATTATTTTGTGCCCCAGACCAGCGATCAGGAGGGAGCTTGGTTTTTCGATCCGCATCTGCCCATTTTTCAGGGGATTCGATTAACTCACCAGCCCAGCCCTTGGATTGGGGACTACTCTTGGCTCCTTCTGACACCTGTCACAGGTCAGCTTGGGGGAGACCGTCTCTTTCACCGCCAGTCTTCTTATGATATAGATAAAGCTTGCTTCCAGCCTCACTATTTGAAACTCTTTTCTCTGCGCTATCAGATTGAAACCCAGCTCACACCGACTTGCTATGGCGCTTCTATTCGTTTGGAACAAAAGCAAGGCAAAAACCTCTCCCTCTATCTTCACGTAGCAGATGAACTGACCGTAGAGCAAGTAGATAAGCGGACTCTTGTCCTAAGACAAGAAGGCAAAACTGAGACCAATAAAAATCCACTGATACTCTTCACCGCCCTACAAATAAATACGGATATTCTTGCTGTCAACCAAGAAAGCGGAAACTGGCGGATTGACTTCGCAAATAGCCATGCCGAGATTCAACTAGCGACTTCCTTTATTTCTCCTTCTCAAGCGCTGCTCAATCTACCTCAAACGGACTTCGATAGCTGTAAAGAAAATGCACAAGCGGACTGGGAAAATCTCCTCCATCGTTTTGATATTATGGAGACAGGAAAAGCTGACCGAACCTTCTTTGATCACTGCCTTTACAGACTCTTCCTCTTCCCACAGACTTTTTATGAGGTTAATGAATCAGGGCAAGCCATTCACATGGACCTGACTACTGGTACTGTCAAACCCGGCGTCCTCTTTAGCAACAATGGTTTCTGGGATACCTTCCGCACCACCTTCCCCCTCTTTGCCCTTATCATACCGGAGCACTATCACCACTTTTTAGAAGGTTTCCTCAATAGCTACCACGATACTGGATTCCTGCCAAAATGGCTGGCCCCAGATGAACGTGGCATGATGCCTGGTACCCTGCTAGATGGCGTTATCGCAGATAGCGCCTGCAAGGATATGGCCCCCGACTTGGAAGAAGAACTCCTCCAAGCCATGCTTGAAACAGCCACCAAATCCGACCCTCTCGGCATCAATGGCCGCCACGGACTAGCCCAATACCAAGAACTTGGCTACCTCTCTACCGACCACCACGAAAGCGTCAGCCACACCCTAGACTACGCCTATAGTGATTTTTGCATCGCCAGCTGTGCCGAAAAACTAGGTCAGAATGACATCGCGGAAACTTATAGAACTGCGTCTCAAAATTACCGTCATCTATTTGATGCTGAAACAGGTTACATGCGAGCGCGTGATTATCAAGGAAACTTCCGCCCTGACTTCTCTCCCTATAGTTGGGGACGCGACTACGCCGAATGCTCTGCCATTCAAGCGACTTTAGGCGTCCTCCATGACATCCCAGGCTTAATCCAGCTTATGGGTGGAAAAGAAGCCTTCAGCAATTATCTTTTGAAAGCCTGTCAGGACGCTCCTCTCTTTGAAACCACCGGCTATGGTTACGAGATTCATGAAATGAGCGAGATGGCAACAGCTCCCTTTGGACAACTCGCCATCTCTAACCAGCCTAGCTTCCACATTCCATATCTCTTTCGCTACAGCAACCACCCAGACTACACTGCCCTTCTCATCAAGACCTTGCGTCAAAAAGCCTTTCACCCCAGCTGGCAAGCCTATCCTGGCGATGAGGACAATGGCAGTCTCTCTGCTTGGTATATCTGGTCAGCTCTGGGATTCTACCCAACCTGTCCAGGCAAACCAAGTTACGATCTCGGAATTCCTCTCTTTGACCATCTCCGTATCTACCTGGCTAAGGAAAATAAATGGCTGGATATCCATGCCAAGCAAAACCACAGCCACTTCAACTTTGTCAAAGAATGCCGATTGGACAAGACCATAGTATCTAGCCTTCAACACCAAGACCTCTTGAAAGCTGAGCAACTGACCTTCACCCTCAGCTGGCTACCAAATCACTCCTAACCAAAAGAACCTTTGCATCGCGCAAAGGTTCTTCTTTTATGAAACTTGGACCTGAAGCTGGTCAACCAGCTGACCATCTACTGTCAAATTCAGATAAAAATCTAAGCTTTTATCTCCTGCAAAATACAAGGTTGGTAGCGTTAGCCTTTTTTCAGTCTCACCAGCTTGAAACGTAAGGACTTGAATCTCGTCCCGATAGGCGACACCATGCACACCTGTCCCTGGTTGAATCGAAATCTTAGCTTCTAAAGGACTGCTAAATTCTATGCGCTTCACTGTAAAGTAGACATTTTCTCCCTTGGTCACAGCTAGACTTTTTTCTGAAAACTCTAGTTGCTGAACAGTTTCTTTTTTCGACAAGGTAGGTGTTTTATAGAGTGAAATCTTGGTCAACAAAGGCAAAGCCTGTGCCTCTGTAATGGTCACGCGTATCTTCTGCGCCTCAACGACTGATCCTCGTAAGAGACGTTTGTAGCCAACAGTATAACCAGAGCCAAACTCCTGCCAGACGCCATCCAACTCTACCTGAACATGGAAAGCAGCGATGCGTTGCCCCAGCTTCAAATCTTCTCTTAACTCAATCACATCAAAAGTTTTAGGTGATCCTAAATCGAGCTCTAATTGGATTGGCAACTCTGCATCACTTGCCCAAGAACTAGCCTCCAGTCCATCTGTCAGATGATGACAAGCAAAGTCTGATGATAGAGCCGGACCAGATACCTTGGCTCCCAAAGCCAAATCCTCTTTATAGAGTTCGTCACGGTAGACAGCAAATTCATACAGTCGCCGGATATCTTTTTCGTCAAAGAGGCCATCTTGGTTCGGTGGGATATTAAGCAAGAGTGGAGTTCCCCGCCCTACCGAGTGAAAGTAGATTTCGACCAACTCCTCGAGAGACTTGGGGTCCTGATCCTCATGGTAAAACCAGCCCGGCCGAAGAGAAACATCTGCCTCACCGATTGAAAATAGCGTCCCAAAGGGGTCTCCTTGCTGTAGATAATCTAATTCCTCCTCTGTTCCTAACTGGTCTGGCTTGACTTTTTGCCACAAGGGATCCCCTGCATAGCCTCGTTCATTTCCAATCCAGCGAATACTAGTTCCCTCAGTTGAGAAAATCAAACAATCGCCCTGCAAGTCACGAATGGTTTCAAACCAAGTCTCAAACTCATAGTTGACTTGCTGGGCCCCTTCTCCTCGAGCACCATCTATCCACACCTCAGTGAACTTACCGACATTCCCATAGGCAGGATTTGACAAAATTTCCTTCAATTGAGCCAGATAGTAGGCATTGTAGTCCGCTTCTCGGTCCACGTGATAGAGGGAACTGTGAGCATCCCAAGGAGACAAATACACTCCCAAATCCATGTCAAACTCAGTCGCAGCTTGGGAAACCTCAAGGAGCAAGTCCCCCTTTCCATCCCTCCAAGGGCTAGCCTTGACCGAATAGTCTGTATGGGCTGTCGGGTAGAGCACAAAACCATCATGGTGCTTAACCACCAAAATCAGTTTTTTAAAACCCGTTTCTTTGAGTACCCGAACCCATTCACGCGCATCCAACTTAGTCGGGTTAAAACGCATAGGATCCTCTTGCCCACTTCCCCATTCCTGGTCATAAAAGGTATTGGGACCAAAATGGATAAAGGCAGCTAGTTCATCCTCTAAATAAGCTAGCTGGGTCTGACTTGGTAATGGTCCATGCGGCTTTATTTTCGTCATCATCTCATATCTCTTTCTCTGATTATTTCTCTTGTTCCCAAAGTTATCCACAGGTTGTGGATAAGAAAACCTGCCTAAAGACTAGTTTTTTCAGTCTCTAGCTCACCTGTCACCCTAAACAGACCTTTATCAAATAGCTCTGTACTAGGGTTTATACTAGCTTTCCAGAAATTCACTAACATACGGAACTATTTTCAGGATACTTCAACACCCTGAGTTGTATGTCATTTTCCCCTAGACTTATCCACAGACTGTGAATAAACTATTGTTCCGGACTGCTCTCTCCTTGACTATAACAAAAAGCGATAGTAGCGTCAATATGACGAAGATTCCTTCCTAAATCCCCTGAAAAGATTCTATAATTTGTACAATCGTAGCTTTTGCATTCGCCAGCTAGTGAGAATCAGCCAGTAGAAAATGACCTCTTTATCACATTGTGAACAGCACAACTGTGGTACTATAATACCTAACAACCTAATCGTTTCCAGCAAAAAATCCCGCAGATTTGCGGGATTCTCTCTTGCATCAATGCGCCAACA
This sequence comes from Streptococcus sp. HMSC072D07, assembly GCF_001814835.1. GTDB lineage: Bacteria > Bacillota > Bacilli > Lactobacillales > Streptococcaceae > Streptococcus. The sequence goes on along the minus strand of NZ_KV818066.1, from coordinate 92,984 downwards.
TTTCTTGGGCGATTTCTTGGCCAGATAGGTTATCTGGGTAGTAGGTTGGCCAGTTTTCCATCTCTTCAAAGAGGGCTTCTTGGCTAGTACCTCCAAAGAAGATATGGAAATGTTCTGCCTTGACTGGGGCGATATTGTGGTCACTAAACTGAACGTACTTGAACTGTCCAGCATCCGCATCTGTCGCTTCAAAGAGGAAGCGCACGCCACGATTGCCTTTCTTATAAGTCAAGATTTTCTTGCCGACATACTTGTAGGTGAACTTCTTGCTTTGACCACCTTGAACAAATTCCATAGTGTTGTCCGTGATGTTGATCTTAGTCACATCTGTCTGATAGCCTTTTCTATAGTAGGCCTTGTACTCATCCTTGGTCATCTTACCAGTCAACTTAGCCTTGTAGTCAAAGACTTGATCAAAAGTTCCATCCTCAAGGAAAGGATAGACCGACTGCCAGTTGCCAACATAGTCACTCAAGGTACGGTCCTTGACATCTGCATCTTCAAAGTAACCATTGTGAACTGTCTTGGTATTTTCTTCCTTCTCTGGCTCGATTTCTGGTCCTTCTTGGTCCGTTGTCTGCTTCAAAGCCTTGAGGTTTTTCTCCATCACGGAGATGTAGTCCTCACCGGCCTTGGTTGCTTCTTCTGTCAGACTTTCTAGCGGATTGAGCACGTCTAGTTTGACACCTGTTTCTTTTGAAAGTGTATTGGCGAGGGCTTGTGAGGCATTTTCTTCAAAGTAGATATAAGAAATCTTGTTTTTCTTGATATACTCGGTCAATTCTGCCAAACGTGCTGCTGATGGCTCTGCATCTGGTGAGAGACCTGAGATGGATACTTGCTTGAGACCGTAGTCTAAGGCAAGGTAGTTAAAGGCAGCGTGCTGAGTCACAAAGCTCTTTTGTTTGGCTTGAGACAAGCCATCTGTGTAGGCCTTGTCCAATGCTTGCAATTTTTCAATATAGGCAGCCGCATTCTTCTCAAAAGTCTCTTTTTTATCAGGATAATCTGCTGACAAGCTGTCACGGATATGCTCTACCAGTTTGATGGCGCGTGCTGGTGAAAGCCAAACGTGGGGATCGTAGTCGTGATGGTGACCTTCACCACCATGATCATGCCCTTCCTCTTCTTCCTCACCACCTGGCAAGAGGAGCATATTACCTGTCGCCTTGATGGTTTTCACCTTTTTCTTATCCAAGGATTCTAACAATTTTGGAACCCAAGTTTCCATGTTTTCATTTTCATAGACAAAGGTATCTGCATCTTGGATTTTAGCAACTGCCTTGGCAGACGGTTCATATTCGTGAGGTTCTGTACCAGCACCGATTAGAAGTTCTACATTAGCAGTATCTCCTGCGACTTGCTTGGTAAATTCGTAGACAGGGTAAAAGGTTGTCACGATATTGAGTTTCCCATCTGCCTGTTTTTGATTGGAACAAGCCACTAAAAACAGGGCACATAGACTAGCTAGTAGTAAGCTCAGTTTTTTCATTTCATTCTCCTATTTGATAAAACGTTTCAGTAGACTGACTAACAAAAAGACAGCTACAAAGATAATGGTGATACTAGCGCTGGCAGGTGTTTCTGCATAGTAGGAAATATAGAGACCTGCCACCATTCCCAAAAAGCCAATAGCGCTGGCTAGTAACATAACGGATTTGAAGTTTTTCCCCAGACGAAGGGCAATACTAGCTGGCAAGACCATAATGGTCGACACCAAAAGGGCTCCTGCAGCTGGAATCATAAGGGCAATGGCCACCCCTGTCACCATGTTAAAGAGGATAGACATGGTACGAACTGGTAAGCCATCCACAAAGGCCGTGTCCTCATCAAAAGTCAGGATATACATTGGTCGCAAGAACAAGAAAGTCAAGAGCAAAACGACCGTAGCAATGGCAAAGAGGAATACCACCTGCTCCTGGCTAATGGTCACAATCGAACCAAAGAGATATTGGTCCAAACTCATGGAGCTCGAACTTTTGCCCTTACTCATCACGATAAGGGAGACTGCAAGCCCTGTAGACATGAGGATGGCAGTCCCGATTTCCATAAAGTTCTTATAGACTGTCCGGAGATACTCTAGAAAGACCGCAGCGATCAAGACAATGGCAATGGTTGAAATAGTTGGAGAAATTCCCAAAACCAGACCAAAAGCTACCCCTGACAGAGAAACATGACTGAGGGTGTCACTCATGAGACTCTGACGACGTAAGATAAGGAAGGTCCCAAGAACTGGAGAAAAGAGACTCATGGCAATGACCGCCAAGAAGGCACGCTGCATGAAGTCATAAGATAACAAACTAAGCATGGTCCACCTCCTGGTCGCTTTCGTGAACGTTGAAACAACGCCATGGCGAATCTTGGTTACGAACTAGATGAATATTGCGATCCGCATAGTCCTTGACCTCCTCAGGGTCATGGGTAATCATCAAAACAGCCTTGCCATGATGGTGGGCACTATGGTGCATGAGTTCGTAAAATTCATTTTTGCTTCCAGCATCCATCCCTGTTGTCGGCTCATCCAGGACAAAAATATCTGGGTCAGAAGCAAACATCCGGGCAATCACTGCTCGTTGCTTTTGCCCCCCCGAGAGGGACCCAATTCGTTTGTCACGATGTTCCCACATACCAACTGAGTCTAGACTAGCCTTGATATGCTCCTCATCATGAGCATTCAAGCGACGGAACCAGCCTTTTCGTGGATAACGACCCGACTTGACAAATTCATAAACCGTACTTGGAAAGCCAGCATTAAAACTGGCTATCTGCTGAGGAAGATAGGCTATCCTAAGCTTTTTCCCATGAGTATTTGTCTTTGAGATGGTTACCTTACCAAATCTTGGTTGCAAAATGCCTAGGCTCGCCTTGATAAGCGTTGTCTTGGCAGCTCCATTTTCACCAGTCAGGGTGACAAACTCCCCACTATCAACACTGTAGTTGATATGTTCGAGGACAGGTTCCTTGTCATAATAGAAAGACAAGTCCTCTACTGTAATATACCTCATTATTTGATTTCTCCTACTAAAGCAGTTAAAAACCGCTGGATAACTTCTTGTTCATTTGGAGTAAACTGACTTGCTACTTGTTCATAGGCTAAGAGCGTGTGTTCATGATGATGGTGGTGTTCCTCTGCCACTGGTCGAGCTAGTTCTGTCAGTTGGTAAAAGATCACACGCGCATCTTTGGGATCTCTGGATGTCTCTAACATACCCTCTTTGACCAAAGATTTGATAGCCTTGGTCACTGCCGCCTGACTGACATTAAGGCGACGGGCCAACTCCGAGTTGGTTAGGGATTCTTCTGACAAGAGCATGAGGATGTGTTCCTGAGTATTGGTCAAGGCAACGTCACTCGTGCAATGCCCGATTAGAATTTCATGCTGGTTCTCAGATCTCAAGATCACCTCGTTTAAAAAGTTATCGATTTCCTGCGCAAGCTGTCTCATGTGTTACTCCTTCCCTAGCTATCTTTTTCGTAAAAAAACATAGATAGCCACCGATTCTTTACTGGTTAATTATATCATAAACCAAAAAAGAGTCAAGGGAAAAAGGCGTAAAAACGTTTCCCTAGACTCTTCTAGATGTAAAATTTAACCTATTTTTGCTTTGGTTTTCGACTCGATAAGATACCTGCCAAACCAGCTACCATTCCCATCAGGAGCAAGATGATGGACTGTTCACTTCCTGTATTTGGAAGGGCTTTTTCTGAGACAACTGCTTTCTTGCTAAATTGACCTGCCACCTCATAAGTAAGTGGTACATTTGTAGTCGCATCGCTAGCAGCTGCATTCGTTTGAGGCGTTTCTACTGGTAGACTAAAGTTTTTAGAATCCACAGAAATCGTCCGTGAGTTCGGATTGATCTTTTCATACTGGGTCAAATCAGCTGTTTTCAGATACTCTTCAAAGGCTGCATCCATAGAAGGACCTTCTTCTCGCGCACCACCTAACATCGTGTAGCCATCGCCACCTGCAGCTAGGAAATCATTGGTTGCAAGATAGTAGGTTTTTGCGAGGTCTAGAAGATCATAACGACCAGTCGTGCGGTTTTTGACCTGGATGGCCAAGACACGTTTGCCTGATGGTAGGTTGGTATCATAGTAGACCTTCACACCTGAAACTTGCAAGAAACCACCACTTGGCTCCAACAATGGTTGCCCGTTCTCATCCAAGACCTTCTTGCCATCCTTATCGACCTGCAAGATAGATCCGAGTGATTTTTCAAACATATCCAAAACTTGTTGCCCCGTCACTTGGATTTGTGAGATGGTATTTCCAAATGGAAGAACGGCAATGACATTTCCTTTAGTGATCGGTTTGCCTTTTGCAATAGTTTCACGCAAGCCACCGCCATTTGTCACAGCGATGTCAGTCGGATGGCTAAATCCTGTTTGACCATACTGATAGAGAGAGTCCGCTACGACGTTTCCGAGGTTAGTTTCACGAACCCGAACATTTTCACGATCTCCGTTGAGTTCCACAGGGCTGTTTGAGACAATCTCAACAGCATTTTCAGCATCGTATTTTTGTTTAATGTCTTTGACTAGTTTTTCAACTGTAGGATTAGCTGGTAATTTTTTAGCATCAGCAGCCGGAATCTGAGTTGGATTGCCCAAAAGCTGACGTGATTTGTAGGTGATTTTTCCTACATTATGAAGGTAGCTTCCCGTCTGGTTATAGGTAACATTATCTCCATAGGTCGTTGATTCTACTGTATGAGAGTGACCGTCGATTACTGTTACGCGTTTCCCTTTCAAACGAGGATTTTTAGAGAGAGCTTCTGCCAAGGTTGAACCACGCCACTCGACTGGAGTTGTGGTATCTACACCCAAGTGAGCAAGCACAACATAGTGTTTGTAGTCCTTACCTTCTGCACGAGCCTTGGCTTGAACTTCTTCGATGACCTTATTGACTTCAGAGATTGGATCTGTAAAAGTTACCCCTTTAATGTTTTTAGGGTGGGTTTTTGTAGCAGTTTCAGGTGTTGTCACGCCGATTACAACAAACTCATCACCTTCCACAGTCTTATCTTTATCAACGATTGTGGAAGCTTCAAAGAGACGAGCACCATTGACGTAGGTATTTGAACTAAGTAATGGGAATTTCAAGATTTCCTTGTATTTTTTAACTTCATCAAGACCAAAGTCAAACTCATGGTTTCCTACTGCCATGGCATCATACTGCATCTGATTGAGAATTTCAGCGCGTGCTTCACCCTTAGTAGAGTTGGAAATCGGTAAACCTTGGAAAGCGTCTCCCGCGTCAACAACCAGAGTATTTTGATTTGATTTTGCACGCTCCTGCTCAATGACAGTCGCTAACTTGGCATCTCCAATTACTCCTTTTTCCTCTACAATACGACCATGGACATCATTAGTGTGTAAGATAACGGTGTCCTTTTCTTCGCTTTTAGGAGATTCAGCAGGAGCTGACGGAGTTTCTGCAGGTGCAACCGCTTCTGAAGTTTCCGAAGTTTCCGGTACCGCAGGGCTCTCAACAGGAGCTGGAGTCGCCGACGTAGCAGGAGTCGCTACAACAGCTGAACTTTCTGCAGGAGTTGTTGCTTCTTCAGCGTATACTTGTCCAGCTAAGAAGGCTGGAGCTAACAGGGCTGTCGATAAGACAGGTAACAAAGAACGTTTGTTCATTTTAAAATCCCTTTCTTTTCTTTTTCTCTTTTATATTATACGCTATTTCTAAAAATTTTGAAACTTTTGACCTATTTTTATCTTAAATATTCGCCATTTAAACAAAAAAGCTTGGGTTTAAATCCCAAACTTTTAACTCATTTTATTGGAAATCTTTGATGTTCCCATCATAGGTCGCCCAGTCCTTGCTAAAGAAGCGGTCATTCATCTTATAGTCTGGAGCTGGAGTCGGATCCGTCAAGAAGGGATTGACAACCTTATCAAAAGCTAGCCAACCTAACCATCCTAGATGAATGGTATCCTTAACAAAATAAGGGTCCCCTCCATTTTTTGAAAAATCAGCAATATTGGTAAAACCCTGACTTTCTAATTGGTAACGAATTTTCTCCACTGCATGCTGGTACATCTCTTCACTGAGCCCTGTGTACTCCATCCACTTCTTGTTAACCGGCTGAATGACAAAGAGCACATTGACATTCGACTTAGCAAATTGATTGAGGACCAGCTGCAAATCATTGTACTCAGAGGACTTGAGGAAGTTGTAATTTTTTTGATACCCTTCCCATTTTTTTAAATCCTTTTGAATCTCTCTCGTATAGAAATGATTTTCCATCCCCATATCGTTATTGGTCGTATTTGCTTCTGCGTCCTTACGAACAATTTTTTCTAACTCATCATAAGAAAATTGATCCGGAAGATCTTTTAAATAGTTCTCCACGTGTTCCTTGTACTTGAGTTGTCCTCGAATGGAGAATTGTCCAAAGAGAGCGGATTGTTTTTCGTTGAATCGCGCAAAAATATCAATAGCAACCTGATCAACATCTGATAATTCTTCACCCTTTGACAGTTTTTGAACAATGCTTTTTAATGCAACATTAGGATTCTGCTTTAACAATCGAATAGCCGCATGCTTTGCAGCAATGTCACCAGATTGATTTCCCAAAAAAGCTGTCAATTGGTCGCTGTTAAAAAATCTCTGAAACGCTGCGGGTTCATAATCTGTCTCCGTAAACCACTGAGGCGAAATCACAAATACAGCCTGCTTATTCTCTATTTCTGGCAAAATTTGCTGTAGGCCAAAATATTGATTGAGAGAGGCTGCTCCTGCTTGACCTAGAAAGTAAGGACGATAGGGACGATGGTATTTTTCCGCTAAAACAGCTGGATGGACACTATCAAATCGAATCCATTCACTGGACCCTAGAAAAGGAATAAAACGCATATTTGGATCCGTAAGAGCCCTTACCTTTTGGCTTCTCTCTTTAAAACTCTCTGCACTAACAGAAGCCGCCGAGTATTTTTCCTCCGTTAGATTGTGGCTTGTTGTACTTGGATAAAAAAAGATGAGTAGCAGAACCAAAAACCCAGCAATGAAGATAGGCCCGAAGATCAGCCACAAGCGTTTAAGCATTCTTCAACTCCGTAATACCTTCTACGATTTTATTAGCCGTATTCCAGTCATCACGACCGAACTCCGTCACTGGAACACGAATGTCAAAACGGTTTTCAATCTCAACAATCAATTCAACCGTTCCCATGCTATCCAAGACACCGGCATCAAAAAGATCTTCATCCATCATGTCAGAAACATCTTCCATAAACAACTCATCAATAATTTCAATAACTTCTGATTTGATATCCATTTTTTATATCCTTTTATTTTTTAAACCATAAATCATTCAAAAATCCAGAAAAGATTAAGAATGAAACCATCACGACATGGAAGGTGACAACCATGCCAAGCAACTGAATCCAGCGATTCTCAGGTAAGGAACCCTTTCCAGCTTTTTTCCGTTCTTTATTGAGCGCTTTTTTCTTACGAACCCAAGCGTCATTGATGACCAGCCCAATCCCATGAAAAAGTCCATAGGCGATGTAGTACCAGGTCACACCATGCCAAAATCCCATAATCAGCATATTGAGAATATAGGCTACACTTGAGGTCACATTGCGATTTTTAAAGACCTTCTTTCTGGTCAACACCATAACCATCCGCATAAAGACAAAGTCACGGAACCAGAAAGACAGACTCATGTGCCAGCGATTCCAAAACTCTTTTAAATCCCTTGACAAAAAGGGCTTGTTAAAGTTGATAGGACTATGAATACCCATCAAGTTTGAAATAGCTAAGGCAAACATAGAGTAGCCCGCAAAGTCAAAGAAGAGCTCCAGACCAAAGGTGTACATGACCGCTAAAGCGTAGAGGTTAAAGAAACCACCTGTCTGCAAGGCCAAATTTTTCAGCGGAGGCAATAATGTCTCTCCTAAAATGTGAGCCAAGATAAACTTGTAGAGGAAGCCAAGCATGATATATTTGACAGCCTCTTCTAGCATATCCATCAGCTCATCCCGCTCAGGAATGGTCTCGTAATTTTCATTGAAGCGTTTGAAACGATCAATGGGACCACTTGAGAAAGTCGGCATAAAGAGAAGAAAACGTAAGAATTGCCAAATCGTTAAATCCTTGATGACACCGTCTCTCAACTCAACGATAACCCCAACTGCACGAAAAGTTAAGTAAGAAATCCCTAAAAATCCAAACAAAGATTGAGGTCCATGAATAGCAGGAGATACTTTCACAAAGACGATTGGCAATAGGGATAGAAAGCTAACTAGGTAAAATATCCATTTACTATCCCGTTGTTTCCTGTACCTTTTGTAGAAAGATACAAGCAGCACTTGCCAGATAACATAAAGGATCAAAGCGCTTATTTGATTCGTCTTTCCACCGACCAACATGGTGACGATAAAGAAGAGACTAACGAGCACCTCGTACAAGGCAAAACGTTTCTTGAAAAAAAGACCGATAAAGATAGGTAAAGTTGCAACAATTACGTATAAAAAGTACTGAAGATCACCATAAGGTTCCAAATGAGGTAGCTGTTTATAAAGCTCCATCATCTACTGTTTACCTCGTTAATCAAGCCCTTGATATCAATTTTACCATTAGGCGTTAGTGGTAAACTGTCTCGATAGAGAAACTTAGACGGCATCATATAAGACATCATGATATCAGCCAAGTCTTCCTTGATAGCCTTGGTAATATCGATATCACGCTCAAACTGCTGACGGACACCGTCTTTTAGGATGACATAGGCCAGTAGATTTTGTACCTTGTGGTCCTTGTTATAACGTGGGACAGCAACAGCCGACTCGATAAAGCGAGACTTGTTGAGGTTTTGAGAAACATCTTCAAGCTCAATACGATAACCATTAAACTTAATCTGGAAATCCATGCGTCCACCATAGAGAAGCAATCCCTCATCTGTCATGGTTCCTACATCCCCTGTGTGGTAGGCTGGAAGACCTTCGAACTCAAAGAAAGCTTCTGCTGTTTTTTCAGGATTATTCATATAGCCTTTTGAAACAGCTGGCCCAGAAACAATGATTTCTCCTTGCTCACCATTTGGAACTTTCTTACCTTCCTCATCAATGATAAAGGTTGGAGAATCAGCCTTAGTATAGCCGATTGGCAAGCGTTTGAGAGTCGCCAACATCTCATCAGTGACGGCAACTGCTGACAAAGCTACCGTCGCTTCTGTTGGTCCGTAGGCATTGATAATACGGGCATTTGGGAATCGCTCGCGCAGTTTTTGAGCTGTTTTGACTGTCAATTCTTCACCATCAAAGTAGAAATGCGTGATTCCTGGCATTTTCTCACTGTTAAAGTCTTCTGACAACATGGCCATATCTGCAAAGGATGGTGTTGAGGTCCAGATAGCAATGGGCAAGGAAAAAATCGTCGCAAAGAGTTTTTTGAAGTCCTGAGTAATGGCTGAAGGAAGAGCAAAAAGCGTACCACCCAGTGCTAAGGTTGGCGCCCAGTACATGACAGATAGGTCAAAAGAATAAGGGGGCTGAGCCAGCATTTGTGGACGACTTGGCGTCGCAAATTCCTTGTCTGTAATCATCCAGTTGGTAAAGCTGAGGAGATTGTCATGGGAAATCTGCACTCCTTTAGGCTTACCAGTCGTACCAGAAGTAAAGATAATGTAGTAATTGTCATCTCCCTTGACTGGATGGTTCATCTCGTAGCTAGAAGCTTGAGCAAAAGCTTCATGGACTTGCTCTAAATTCAGTATCGGTACGCTAGTTTGCTCTAATGGAAAATCTGAGATAGCAATAATCAAGCTTGGCTCTGCAACTTCTACGATAGCAGAAACTCGTTCCAAGGCCGAATGGCTATCAATTGGAATGTAGGCATGTCCTGACTTAGTCAACGCTACAAAGGTAGCCAACATCTCATACTCCTGACCACCAAAAACAACGACTGGAGATTTCTCAGGCAAGCCTAGTTGGTCGATAGCTACAGCCAAACTATCCGAATCAGCCTTCAGGTCACCATAAGTATGCTCTTGCCCCAAAACATTGTAAACTGGATAACTGGCTTGTGTCTGAGCAAAGTGCTCAATCGTTTCAATCATATCTTTTATCGGTTTATTAGACACTGTTCCTCTTCTCCTTTAAACTAGAACTCATTATAAATAAAGGTGCCTTGGCTCTGACCAAGGTAACTAAAAAAATAAAGCAAACCAAGCAAGATTACAAAATATAGAGCCGTCCGGCCTAAGAATACATGTAAATTTCGTTGTTTTTTCATAAGCTATCCATTAATATATTGTTTCTATTAACTATCAGTATGTATTGTTAGCATCTTATCTTCCTAACATTTTACCACTTTATCAACCTTTTTTTCAACTGTTTACCATAACTTAAAAATTGGTTTTAGCTTATTTTAAGATAAGTTAAAATATTAATGTTTTGGCCATCAAAAAAGAGCCTGAGATTTCCATCTCAAACTCTGTTGCCAATCACTCTTTTATCTTAGAAAAGTGAAAATACGAGAACTGCTAAGGCCGCACCAACAATAGGTCCTACAACTGGAATCCAAGCATAGGACCAGTCCCCGTCTCCCTTGTTTGGAATTGGCAAGATGCTGTGCATGATACGAGGTCCAAGGTCACGAGCTGGGTTCAAGGCATAACCCGTTGTCCCACCTAGTGAAAGACCGATACCGACAATCAAGGTCCCCACTGCAAAGGTCCCTAATCCTGCCTGAAGGTCATAGAGTCCCAATGCAAATATTGTCAAGAGCAAAACAAAAGTTCCAAGGATTTCGCTGATCAAGTTGGATACTGTGTTCTTGATGGCTGGTCCAGTACTAAAGGTCGCTAGGATATTGCCTGCATTTTCTTCTGCCTCATAATGCGGTTTGAATTGCAACCAAACCAAAATCTGAGCCACCATCGCTCCTGCGAATTGGGCTAGGATATAAGGGAAAACAGAAGCCCAAGAGAGCGTTCCTTTTAAGGCCATAGCAAACGTCACAGCTGGATTTAGGTGGGCTGGACTGAGCGTGCCAGATACAAAGGCCGCAACGGCTACAGCAATTCCCCATCCCATAGTAATCACAATCCATCCTGAATTGTTGCTCTTGGTTTTGGGAAGAACCACACCTGCTACAACTCCATTTCCTAGAAGGATCAGGATTAAGGTCCCCAAAAATTCTCCAAATAATTCTTTCATCATATCTTTGTCTCCATTTAAAAGAAGGGGTGGGCGACAAGGAATGCTGCCCTCCACCTCTTTTCCTTTTTTAATTTTTTAGTTCTGCCAAATCGTTTTGAGCAAGAGCTGCTTTGACATCCGCACGGTAGGCTGCTTTTTCTTCTTCAGTCCAGTCATAGAATCGTCCCATTTCATCCAGAACCGGCTCAACGATGCTATCTAAACTATCACGCATAAAGAGCATGTGGTTGGTACGACGAAGGAGGAAGTCAACTGGGCTAAGAGCCAACTCATTGCGCATTGCATAGTGAAGGGACAAGGTATCTGCCAAGCTGAGTCCTGGCGCTTGTTCCAAGCTGTGAGCAAGGGCAAAGACTTTCGGTGCATTTGAACCGTAAAGATTTGCGAGATACTGGGCTTCCTTGCTATCCAAACCACGTGACACTCCAAGTTGAGCAAAGGCTTCGATTTCTGAGTCCACATTTGCTGGGTTCAATTCTCCACCTGAAACAGGATAAGTCTTAGAGTTGATCAGTTTAAAGCTACGGTCAAATTCGGCTTTGAGGATGTCAACCACGCGCTCCATAGCTCCTTCAGCCATCTTACGGTAGTCTGTGATTTTACCACCAGCAAGGGTTAAAAGACCATTATCATCACGATCCAAGCTCGAACCACGAGAAACTGCAGATGGAGCCAAATGTTTCTCAGATGTGCTGCTTTCAAGCTTGCTGACAGCAGATTCAACATCTTCACGCGTTTTTTCTTTCGATAAATAAGCTTCGACAGTTGCAATCAAGCTATTGAAGCTCTCATCACTAATGGTTCCGTTATTTCCGCCATTGTAGTCAGAAGCGCTATTGCCTGCAATCAATGGACGAAGACCAGCCCAGCTGCTTTCGATATCATCAATGGTAATGTTTGCTTCTGGGAAGCGGTTGTTGACAATACCAAGTAGATAATCTACATCTTCCTGCGTCACTTTTGGATGTTCCAAATCACCTGTGTAGTCTGTATCCGTTGTACCAAAGTAAGTCTTGTTTTCACGTGGGAGAACAAAGACCATACGCCCGTCTCCCAAACCTGTATCAAAGTAAACTGGCTGTGAAACCTTGATCTTACTTGAATCCACTACCAAGTGAACTCCCTTAGTTGGGCGCATTTGTGAGAATTGGGTTCCCTTATTTGACAAATTACGTACCTTATCGCTCCAAGGACCTGTTGTGTTAATCACCAGACGGGCCTTGATTTCAAAGACTTGGTCTGTCAACAAATCACGAGCTACAACACCTGTAATCTTGCCACTTTCGTCAAAGAGGAAGCCTTCTGCCTTAACGTGGTTGGCAATAAGAGCACCGTCTTGGTTGGCACGTTTGATGTTTTCAATCACGAGACGCGCATCGTTATTACGGAAGTCAAGATAAATCCCACCTCCTACCAAGCCTTCTTTCTTCAAGTTTGGCTGGCGTTCCAAGACTTGATCCTTGCTCAAGACCTTGTTAGCAGCTGGCGTATTGTTAACACCTGCCAAAAGGTCGTACAAGTCCATGGCTACTTTGAGACGGAAGAGACTAAAGGTCGCTCCATCCTCATCAAAAACAGGCAAGAGCATTGGATCTGGTTTTGGAATGTGTGGAGCGATTTGTTGAACCACCGCGCGCTCAGAAACTGTATCTGATACCACTTCCACGTCAAATTGTTTGAGGTAACGCAGACCTCCGTGGACCAATTTTGTTGAACGGCTAGATGTTCCTTCTGCGAAGTCCTGCATTTCAATCAATCCAGTGTCAAGTCCACTAGCTGCCGCCTGCAAGGCTACACCAGCTCCTGTAATCCCCCCACCGATAATCAAAAGGTCCAGGGTGCGTTCCTGCATTTTTTTAATTGATAATTCTCGTGTTTTCTTTGAAAATTCCATATTTACACACTTTCTAACTGAGTCGTTTCATTCTTAAGCTGATCATTGCATCAAGAAACAGTATTAGTCGTCGATTTCCGCAAAGACTTGCGTTGCGTTCACAGCCTTCTTCCAGCCCTTGTAGAGTTGTTCCTTGCGCGATTCGTTCATGGATGGCTCAAAGAGTTCTCCTGTCTCGTTCAAGAGTTTCAACTCGTCCAAATCCTTCCAGTAACCCACTGCCAAACCAGCTAGGAAGGCTGCACCGAGGGCAGTTGTTTCCAAGTTTTTAGCGCGGGAAATATCGATTCCCAAAATGTCAGCCTGGAACTGCATGAGGAAGTTGTTCATAGCAGCACCACCATCGACTTTGAGGACTTGAATAGCAGTCTTGGCATCCACCTGCATGGTATCAATGATGTCGCGTACTTGGTAAGCGATGGATTGCAGAGTAGCCTTGATAAAGTCTTCTTTGCTTGTCCCACGAGTCAAGCCAAAGACCGAACCACGAGCATTTTGGTTCCAGTATGGAGCCCCTAGACCTGTAAAGGCAGGTACGACATAAACTTCGTCATTGTTGTGAGAATTGAGAGCATATTTTTCAGACTCTGGTGAATTTTCAACCATGCGAAGTCCATCACGAAGCCACTGAATGGCACTTCCTGCGATAAAGATAGAACCTTCCAAGGCATAGTAAACCTTGCCGTTGATTCCATAACCAATCGTTGTCAAAAGGTTGTTTTCAGACAACTGCATCTCTTCACCAGTGTTCATAATGATGAAAGAACCTGTTCCATAAGTATTTTTGACCATACCTGGTTCAAAGGCCAACTGACCGAAGAGGGCTGCCTGTTGGTCCCCAGCCATACCTGAAATTGGTACTTCTCCACCGTAGAAATGGAATGGAGCAGTCTTGCCGTAGATTTCAGAGTTAGAACGAACTTCTGGAAGCATAGCCTTAGGAATGTTGAGGATTTCCAAAATCTCATCATCCCATTTGAGTTCTTTAATGTTATAGAGCATGGTACGGGCTGCATTTGAGTAGTCCGTCACATGAGCCGCACCGTCAGTCAATTTCCAAACCAACCAAGTATCGATAGTACCAAAGAGCAATTCTCCTTTTTCCGCTCGCTCTTGAGCGCCTTCTACATGGTCCAAAATCCAACGAACCTTGGTAGCAGAGAAGTAAGCATCGATGATCAAACCAGTCTTTTCATGGAATTTTTCCACATAACCTTGGCTTTTTAGTTGTTCAGCCAGAGGAGCTGTCTGGCGTGATTGCCAAACGATAGCGTTGTAGATAGGAAGTCCTGTTTTCTTATCCCAGACGACAGTTGTTTCACGCTGGTTGGTAATCCCGATTGCTTCGATTTGACTTGGTTTCACACCACTTTCGATGAAAGCACCCGCGATAACTGACTGAACAGAGTTCCAAATTTCATTGGCATTGTGCTCTACCCAACCTGCTTGAGGGAAAATCTGAGTGAACTCTTTTTGACTAGAGCTGACCTTTTCTCCTTTTTTGTTAAAAATGATGGCACGAGAACTAGTTGTTCCTTGGTCAATAGCCATGATGTATTTTTCTTGTGACATGTGCTGTCCTCCTGATAAAATCTTGAGGGGGTCCCTCTTTACAGTAACTAGTATACAAAATAAAGCGCTTTCTTGTTTATCAATTTTTTTAAAATTTTAAAAAAATGTGAGGAGATTGTGCGAATTTCACAAAAAAGACCTGAAAATTCAGGCCTTTTAAGCAAAGAGCATCTGACGAATCTTCGCCAAATCCTCCATATCCAAGTCATTTTTTAAATAATAAACCGGAGTCTGTTCTTTCTTATGAATCGGGTTGTTGGTAATTAACAAATCATAATGTCGACTGGGGTCATAGGCTTCAATAGTAATGAAACGATTGTATTCCAAATACCGTTTCAAAAGGGCAGCCATCCTAGAAAAGACAAGGAAACCAGATGTCAAATCTAAACCAATCCTCATATGTTGGCCACCATTTTCTGCCATATACTCTATCAACTGGAGCCATTCCCAGAGAATTTTCTTATCCAAATCCGTCCCCTGTTGAAAGGTAGGCAAAATATGAAAAATTCTCTCTGCAGTTCCTCTAAAATCATGTTCCATCAGCAAATAGGGATGGCGATTCTCTGTCTGGTATCTGTACTGATCTTGCAAGATATAGCCCTTGTAGAGATAAACTTGACCACAAAGCTGACTGAGTTCATAGGTGACATGGTCCTCTGTGTAGTCCCCCAGCAGCTCCTCCTTCTTCATCTCTTGAATCAATTGCGTCAGCAAATCGGCTAATTGCCCTCCAAAACCAAGGATATACTCCATAGTATGAAGGGGCAAAATACGATGGGAAAGGAGAAATGAAAAGAATACCATCATCTCACCGTCCTCAGTTCCTAGAGGGATATGTTGCCCAGCAAAAAAGGACGGAGTCTTTCGAAGCAAACGAAGATAGAAAATATTGTCAAAATACCCTCGCATTTTTTCTTCTATGACTTGAAACTGACAAGCATTGACCCGAAGGCGCTGTTGACTGATATGAGCCCAGAGAACCAAGTCCAATTTCTGACCCGAAGACAAACTAGCACCGCAGATTTCTTCTAAGCTGGCAATCTCCTGCTTTCTCTCTGGCTTCTGCATGTGTCCTTCCCATTCCTGACTGGACCAAATCTTGCGGAAAAGACAGAAATAGAAATAGCGAATCTGATGCTCCGGACCTCGCCAACGGCCATTTTGGATGGATAAGTCAAACTCTGACAAAATCTGATTTAGACTAGCTAAGTGGCGACCAAGCGTGGCCTCGCTAATCATCAATTCTTGAGCCAGTTGATGGGCTAGGAACTGTTGGTGATAGAGAAGGTAAACCAAAATTTGGTACTTAATGGCATTGTCTAGAAACAAGCTCCGAATCTCTCTTCCCTTGGTATCTGCACCAATCGACAAACGCAGATTTTCATCTTCCAAGTGAATGGTCAGCTCTAGCCCTCTTTCCAAGGCATTTTCGTTAATCAGAGAAATGTACTTGGTTAAGGTCGCCTTTGAAAAACCTGTTTCTTCCATGGCTTTCTTGACTGTTGTCTGCGAATCTTGTAATAGAAAGGAAAGGACTAAAAATTGACCAGATTCTGCTTTTTCCATCAAATCGCCTAAATACATTTGTTACCCCTTTCATTTTCTCCTACAAGCATAGCATAAATCTTTCAAATGCTGAAATAATCTGTTTCTCATTTTATTTTAAGGTTGATTTCCTCGTCATTATTCCACAGAAACAGCAAACACACGACTCCCCCTTTGAGCATTTTTATGCTAAAATAGTAGCTATGGATAAAATTATTAAAACAATATCAGAAAGCGGAGCCTTTCGTGCTTTTGTCCTTGATAGCACTGAAACCGTCCGCACTGCTCAAGAAAAACATCAAACCCAAGCCAGTTCAACTGTTGCACTTGGTCGTACCCTTATCGCTAGCCAAATTCTCGCAGCCAATGAAAAAGGAAATACCAAACTAACAGTTAAAGTTCTTGGAACCAGCTCTCTTGGTGCCATCATCACGGTTGCAGATACCAAGGGAAACGTCAAAGGCTACGTTCAAAATCCAGGTGTGGACATCAAAAAAACTGCAACGGGTGAAGTCCTTGTCGGACCTTTTGTCGGCAATGGCCAATTTCTCGTTATCACAGACTACGGTACTGGAAATCCCTACAACTCCATGACTCCCCTCATCTCTGGGGAAATCGGTGAAGACTTGGCCTATTACCTGACAGAAAGTCAACAAACCCCTTCAGCTGTGGGGCTTAATGTCCTTTTAGACGAAGACGACAAGGTCAAAGTTGCTGGAGGTTTTCTTCTCCAAGTATTACCAGGAGCCAAGGACGAAGAGATTACTCGCTTTGAAAAACGCATCCAAGAAATGCCAGCCATCTCAACCCTTCTGGAAAGCGATGACCATATCGAAGCCCTCCTCAAGGCCATCTATGGTGACGAATCATACAAACGTCTATCTGAAGAAGAAATTCGTTTCCAATGTGACTGCAGTAAAGACCGTTTTATGAACGCTCTTGCCAGCCTTCCAAGCTCAGACCTTGAGGAAATGAAAGAGGAAGACCACGGGGCAGAAATCACTTGTCAATTCTGCCAAACTACTTATAACTTTGATGAAAACGACCTGGAGGAACTCATTCGTGACAAATCTTAATACACCCTTTATGATTGGCAATGTTGAGATTCCCAATCGTACCGTTTTAGCACCCATGGCTGGTGTCACCAACTCAGCCTTTCGCACCATCGCAAAAGAGCTCGGAGCTGGACTCGTTGTAATGGAAATGGTCTCTGACAAGGGA
This sequence comes from Streptococcus sp. HMSC072D07, assembly GCF_001814835.1. Classification (GTDB taxonomy): domain Bacteria; phylum Bacillota; class Bacilli; order Lactobacillales; family Streptococcaceae; genus Streptococcus. The sequence goes on along the minus strand of NZ_KV818066.1, from coordinate 75,577 downwards.
ATCCAATACAACAACGAAAAAACCCTGCATATGCTTCATATCGATGAAGGCGAAAATCCCGTTTCTATCCAACTCTTTGGTAGTGATGAAGACAGCCTCGCACGCGCAGCAGAATTTATCCAAGAAAATACTAAGACCGATATCGTCGATATCAACATGGGCTGCCCTGTTAACAAAATCGTGAAGAACGAAGCTGGCGCTATGTGGCTCAAGGATCCAGACAAGATCTACTCTATTATCAATAAGGTCCAATCTGTCCTTGATATCCCCCTCACTGTCAAAATGCGTACTGGCTGGTCTGATCCATCCCTAGCCGTGGAGAATGCCCTCGCAGCTGAGGCTGCTGGTGTCTCTGCCCTCGCCATGCATGGCCGTACCCGCGAACAAATGTATACTGGTCACGCTGACCTTGAGACCCTTCACAAGGTGGCTCAAGCTCTGACCAAGATTCCATTTATCGCCAACGGTGACATCCGTACAGTTCAAGATGCTAAACAACGCATCGAAGAAGTTGGTGCTGACGCAGTTATGATTGGCCGAGCAGCCATGGGAAATCCCTACCTCTTCAATCAAATCAACCACTACTTTGAAACAGGAGAAATTCTCCCTGACTTGACTTTTGAAGACAAGATGAAAATCGCCTACGAACACTTAAAACGCTTAATTAGCCTCAAAGGAGAAAAAATTGCAGTCCGTGAATTCCGTGGCCTCGCTCCTCACTACCTTCGTGGTACATCTGGTGCAGCCAAGCTTCGTGGAGCCATTTCACAAGCTAACACCCTAGCAGAGATTGAAGCCCTCTTGCAATTAGACAAAGCTTAATACACAAAAAACCGTAACTCACTTGAAGTTTACGGTTTTTTTATCCTAGGAAATCCTAGATACTATTATTGAATCAAGGCAACACTCGAAACTTTACCATCCGCACCTGTTGTAATTTGGATGATTTTTCCTCCACCGATTTTGGCATTATACTTGCCATCATCAAGAGTGTAAGAGTAGCCTCTGATAGAATAGTTTTCTTTCTTTCCATCTGCAGTTTCTACTGTAAATTGGCCCCCTGATGAAACTGTAATGGTTTCGCCATTCGCTCCCTTCCAGTTGCCTGCTGCAGCTGAGAAGTCACCATCCACCATGGTTAAAACTCCCTTGTAGCGTTTGTTGTGTTCTGCTTGCTTGTCTTGAAGTTTGCGGTCAGTTGTTGGATCATAGCCTGACTGGTTAGACTGGGCTTGAGAGCCTTGCTGAGTTGATGGAGCCTGAGAAGGGGCTTGTTGACTAGGAGCTGCTTGTTCTTGTCTTGATTCAGGTGCTGGTTTCGCTTGTGACTGATCTGGCGTTGTAGAAGACTGACCAGAAGATGCCTGAGCCTTTTCTGATGAAGCTGAGCTTGAAGATTTTTGAGTCTTGCTTTCTTTGCTAGAAGAAGCTGCTTTAGAACTTGATGATTGACTTGTTTTTGCAGAGCTGCTGCTTTGAGTGGTTTCGTTTTTATTTCCACAAGCTCCCAGTAGCAAGGTAGAAGCCAATACAGTCGCTGCCATTAATTTAATATAGGTTTTCTTTTTCATTTTTCTACTCCTTTGTAACATTTTTGAAATGATAAGAAATCTTTTTGTAATATAATTGTAACATTGAGTCTTGAATCTGTCAACTATTTAGAGAAACTATTTAAAAAAATTTCTCTCTACTATTTCTATTCGTAATAAAACAGAAAAATAGAAAATTTCTTAGATTAGAGTCCTATTTTTTGCATCGCTCTTGTGTAATCGCTTGCATCGTATTAGATAAAGGAATATAATAACATTGAAATAGAATATAGGAGGTGCACTCTTATGCTAAATAAGTATTACAAGTATCTTCCTTGGTTGATTTTGGGAGCTATTGGCTCTTATCAATCAGCCACTTACTATGCGCGAACTGCATTTGATGTCTTCTATCTGACTGCAATCTTTTTGATTGTTTATATCGCTTTGTTATTTTTACATGAGAACTATCTCAAGTATCGATATAAAGACTTCTTTACTCACATATTGAGTAATCCTAAGAAAGACAGCCACCACTAATACAGTCGCAACAAAAAGCCATCTCATGATGATACATAAAGAGGTCGGGAACTTTGTCCCGACCTCTTTATTTCAATCGATAGGTTTTTCTTGGTTTCTTTTTGGGCACTCGTTTGAGCCCGACTTCTTCTACATATTCGCCGTATTTTACGAGAAAGTTATTGCTGACGATGGGCCGACCGGGATTGATGAGATTGACCAGTTCAGTCCCTTCGTAGACAGTGAATTCCTCCTCCAGCAGATAGAGGAAGGTCGGATTCCAGTCAAGACGGCCTTGGATTCGTTTGATAGATTCTTGGATAATGGCATAATGGTCAAAGGCGAAGGCTCTCTCGTCCAGCTCCACTCCATCTAGGTAGCATTTGCCCGTCTGAAAGTCGACATCTACGAAAACGACATCCTTGGCATCGTCTCCTGCCTGAACGAGGTCTAAGGCACGACTAGGCAGGTACACCAAGTGGGCAATGGTCACTGTCCAGCCCCGTGGATCACGACCGGGGGTCGATACCGTCATCAATTGCTCGATTTTCTCCAAAGGGAGATCGAGATTGACTTCTTCTCTCACCTCGCGCTGACAGGCATGTGCAGCATCTTCTCCCTTGTCCATAAAGCCTCCGACTAAGGCTAAACAGTTCTGATAAGGGTGGGCCTTGCGACGGATTAGCAAGAGTTTAATTTTTCCTTCGACAAAGCAGTAGGCTACCATATCCACTGTCACACTTGGTTTTTCATATTGAGGGAGTTCCTGCTTGTAGTACCAGTCTAAAAACTCCTCCTGACTGGCATGGATTTCATAATATTCTTTTTCCGTCATCCCGGCTGGAATCTTTATGTCTGCCATCTTATGCCTCCTTTCGAACTGCCTTGGTCCATTGGTACCATCCCACTAGACTATTGAGTGTGTAAACCCAGTACATCCCTTGGATGTGGATATTTTCACCCCACCAGAGATAAATACTAAAGAGATTGGTGGCAATCCAGAAAATCCATTGCTCACGGTAGAGACGTGTCATCAAAAGCTGACCAACGCCATTGGTCGCATCGGTAACACTATCACGGAAAGGGCGAGCACTATTGATACTTTGATAAGCCAAGCCCATACCAATCCAGATAATAGCAGTCAAGGCCAAGTACTTGAGCCAATCAAGAACAGATAATTTCTTAGCTTCAAAGTGGGATTCTTCTGGTTTTCCTTGGTCGTTGATACGATTGGACAACCAAGCATAGAGACCAATCGGCTGCATGACAAAGAAGTAAACGGTCGTCAAAACTTCTCCATAAAAAGTCGCGTTCATGGCCAAGATCAAGTAGATAGCAGAGTTAATGGCCCCAAAGAGATAATTGCTTGCACGCCCTTCTGCTACCAAGATAACACAGACAATCCCAGTCCAAGATGCAAACAAGCTCAGCCAGTCATGACTTTCCGTATTTTGTGTAAACTCCAAGATCAAGGGAACACTTGACAAGGCGATGAGATACAACCACTGGAAAGGACTACGGCCGACAAAGAGATCTTTCCATAGCAAGCGCATGATTCCTGCAAAACCGATCTTGCGGGCTTCTGCATGGACATTTTTAAAGTTTTCGATAAATTGTGTGATTTTTTCAGTTAGCTTTTTCATATTTTTCTCCTAATCTGCTTGGTAAATGGCATCAATAGCCACTTTTGCTGCTTCATAATTGCCTAGATAATCCTCTGCTAGATAAACTAAAGGAATAGTCGTTAAGTATCTCTCCCTCATCTCATCCAAATGCTGGGAAAAACTGTAGCGAATGTGGTCCTCTGCCATGGTCATATCTCTAAATCCGTCATTGACATAGGAACCGATAGGTTGCACGAAGAGAATCAAGTCCCATTTTTCCTTGGCCAAGATCGAAACAAAGAGATTGTCAAAGGTTTCTCCTGATAAGTCCCCTTGGTCCTCAGTCTCCATGTAATAGTCATAGTAGCCCTTGGTTACCAAGGAGTTGGTATCGGCTATCACTAGGCCTCGATTGGCATTGCTGTCGATTAACTTGGAGGTCTGGTCATACTGTCCCAACAGGAGATAGTAGTAATCCTTTGGAGTCAATTCATCATCGCGGACATTGTTTTTGATCTGGTACTCACGCGCGTATTCCAGACTAACGGGCGCATCGTAATACCTTGCCAAATCCTTGGCCAGAGTGGTCTTCCCATTGCTAGCACTTCCCATAATCAACACTTTCTTTGTAAACTGACGACGGAAGGGTTGAGCGATGTATTTCCAATATTTGCTTGGATTTTCTCGAATCATAGTCGCTGAGATACCAAACTTTCTTTCTTGCAAGACAGTGCCAAATCCACGTTTAGCTAGCTCTTGCTGGTAGTCTGCTTCTCCTACAAAAAAAGTCAGTTCTTGCTGGGTTTCATCATAGGAAATCTCCGCTAACATCTGGTCCAACCACTCCTGCCAGCCCATAGGGTAACGGGGAAGATTGGTCTCATCCAGCTTGCAGACAGAGGTCAACTCGTCATCCCGAAAAGCCTCTCGGATATAGCGAAATCGTTTTTGAAGACTTAAACCTACCTGCTCCCCTCGGTCTCCCTCGTAGCCTGAAACGACTACCCAGACCTGGTCACACTGACGCTTCGCTCGCTGGATCAGATCGATATGACCCTGATGAAGAGGGGCAAAGGTCCCAAATACCACTGCTGTTTTCTTTTTCATAAACGTTTTACCTTTTTATAGTTTTTGATATTTTTATTTTCTATGTTTTTATTATACACTATATTTTTGTTTTGTCAATAGTTTTTTATCATTTTTTATAAAAAAGTAGGAAAAAAAGAATCAGGACTGCTCCTGACTCTCCATTTTTAAGCAATATCAAATTTTAGTTGACCAGCTTTGACACCAATCTTGAGGGTCTTGCCTGCTACAAGTTCTCCCTTAAGGAGGAGTTCTGCCAACTTATCTTCCACTTCTGTTTGCAGGGTTCTGCGAAGTGGACGGGCTCCCATTTCTGGATTGTAACCGTGACTAGCTAGCAACTTCAGGGCTGAAGCTTGCAGTTTCAAGTCGATGCCTTTCTCTGCTAGGCTAGCAATCAATGGTTTAACCATAATCTTGACAATTTCCTGCATATGTTCGCTATCCAAGCTATGGAAGACTACCTTTTCATCAATACGGTTAATAAACTCTGGTCGATAAGTTTTTTTCAGCTCTTCAAAGATTCGTTTCTCCATATTTTCCTGGTCAAAACGAATGTCTTTAGCGCCAAAGCCGACCGTCTTGTCATCACGAAGAGCCGTCGCACCAAGGTTTGACGTCATGATGATAATGGTATTTGAAAAATCAACCTTGCGCCCCTTGCTATCTGTCAAGACACCGTCGTCCAAAACCTGCAAGAGGACATTAAAGATGTCTGGATGGGCCTTTTCTACCTCGTCAAAGAGAAGTACTGAGTAAGGTTTGTTGCGAACCTTCTCGGTCAACTCCCCACCTTCCTCGTAGCCCACATAGCCAGGAGGTGCTCCATTGAGACGGCTAGCCGCAAATTTCTCCATATACTCACTCATATCAAAGCGGATAAGGGCTGATTCGTCATCAAAGAGGACTTCTGCCAGAGCCTTGGCCAATTCGGTCTTACCGACTCCTGTCGGCCCTAGGAACATAAAGGAACCAATCGGACGCTTGTGACTACGAATACCTGACTGATTGCGACGAATGGCACGACTAATGCTTGAAACAGCTTGATCTTGGCCGATGACACGTTTGTGTAGTTCAGCCTCCAAATTCAGGTATTTCTTGGCATCCGTTTGCGTCAGTTTTTGGACTGGGATACCCGACAAGCGACTCAAGGTGGTCAAAATATCAGATTCTGTTACCAAGTCTTTATAGACAGGAACTTCCTCTTCTTTTGCGATTAACTGGGCAGCTTGTTTCCACTTGCCATCCATCAGGGCCTTGTCAGCTGGACTCAAGTCGGATTCGTCTGCTTTCACTTGCTTGGATTTGTTTTGCACTGTTGCTGCCGCTTCATCCAAGAGGTCGATGGCAGAGTCTGGTAAGTGACGACTGGTCAAGTAACGATGCGCCATCTTGACAGCTGTTTCAACAGCTTCATCTGTGATTTGCACACGGTGGTGTTTCTCATAGGTCGCTTTCAAACCTTGCAAAATGGTCATACTGTCAGCTAGACTTGGCTCTTCAATCGTCACTTTTGCAAAACGACGAGAAAGGGCCGCATCTTTTTCGATGTGTTTTTGGTATTCTTCCTGAGTGGTTGCACCAACTGTTCTCAGAGTTCCACGAGCTAAGGCTGGCTTCAAGATATTGGCTGCATCCAGAGTCGAATCAATACCGCTACCAGAACCCATGATGGTGTGGAGTTCATCGATAAAGAGGATCACTTTGCCATCTTCCTCGATGTCCTTGATGATATTGTTCATGCGCTCTTCAAAATCTCCACGGAAACGTGTTCCCGCAACGACATTCATCAAATCAAGCTCTAGAACACGCATCTTTGCCATTTCAGCTGGTACGTCCCCACTAGCAATACGCTGGGCAAGCCCAAGTGCTAAAGCTGTTTTCCCGACACCAGCATCACCAACCAAGACCGGATTATTCTTGGTCTTTCGACTCAAAATCTGAATCATACGTGAGATTTCCTTGTCGCGACCGATAACTGGCTCTAACTTGCCAGAACGCGCTTGCTCCGTTAGGTCATGCGTGTAGTCCTCTAGACCACCACTTTGAGCTTGAGGCATGCCCATCATATTAGCCATGGAATTTTGCTTGTCAGTTACTGTGCGATGGCGTTGACGCAAAGCCTTGAGATCTTCTCTTGTCCAACCAGCACGTTCCTCTAAATTGCGACGAAGAGCAGCAATTCTGACCTGATCTTTCTGGTCTTCATAAGAAAAGCCTGCTCTCTCCAAGATGCGAGTCGCCAGAGCATTGCCATCATGCAAGATTGCATATAATACATGCTCTGTCCCTAGCACCTTTGCATGGACCACTGAGGCCACATACTCTGCTTCTGCAAAGAGAACCTCCAAACGATGGGAAAAGGGTAATTCTGTAAAGGTTTCGTCTTGGCTATAGTCGGTTTCAGTCAGTTCCAACGCAACCTCTTCTAAACGATCCATTTCATAAGGATAATCGTTTAAAGTCGCACCTGCCACACTGTAACTGTGATTGGACATGGCAATCAATAAATGCCAAGACTCTAGATATCGAGCTCCAAAATGGCTCGCAACCATGTAGGCACTTTCGATACATTCATTCAATGCTTTTGAATAGTTCATCTTACTTCTCTTTTCTATCTACCTCTTGTAATAGCTGTCGGAGCATATTGGCACGGACAACTGAGGATTCTTCCCCTAGGACACGATCTGTTGCTACAGAAGTCAGCAAGGTCATTTCCTGCTTGGTCATCAAGTCCTGCTCCACCAAAAGCTGGAGGATATCCTCATAGATCTCCTGACTAACTCGCTCACCAATCGAGTAAAGCAAATCGCGGAGCATCTCATGATGACTGGAAAATTCAATCCGCCCTATGCGAATGTAGCCTCCACCACCTCGTTTGCTCTCAACCAAGTAACCTCTACTTTCCGTAAAGCGGGTCTTGATGACATAGTTGATCTGACTCGGTACAACCTGAAAGGTATCTGCCAACTGGCTCCGTTGCAATTCCACGATACCAGATTGGTCTAAAATCGCCTTGATATAGGCTTCGATATGATCTGATGTGTTTTTAAATCTCATAGTAAATCAAACTCCTTCTTTGAACCTTGACTATCTTTGACTATTATACCGAAATTTTTGATTTTTTTAAAGGAAAAGGGAACAAGTTGCGAAGATTATTATAAACTATCCAAAACAAAAAGATGGGACTGTAAAACAGTCGCCATCTTTTTTAGTTATTCAAAGTTAAGATTAGTCAACTTTTTTAGCACGGTATACAAGTCCTGCCAAAGCTGCAAGAACTAGACCAAGAATAGTAGAGAATACTGTAAAGTCTGATCCACCAGTATTTGGCAAATCTCCCTTAGGTTGTTCACCCTTAGGACCTTCCTTAGGTTCTTCTTTTTTCGGTTCAGTATACGTGTTAGTGATTGTTGGGTTGTTACCTGTAACTGTTGTTACAAGTTGGCCTGCACCATTATCTGTCACTTTTACTGTCACTTCGTAAGAATTTTCATCATATTTGATATTCTTATCGTCACCTTTTACTTCAGTAATAGTGTAAGTGTGCTCACCTGCTTCTTTGTACTCAATTGCTGTGAAAGTAACAGTACCGTCTGCAGCGTTTGTAGCTGTTTGAACGACTGTGTCACCTTCTTTAAGTTCAAATTTAAACTGACCTGCTGCAAGTTCTTTACTACCCTTCAAGACTTTCTTAGCTGTGAAAGGTACTTGTGTTGAAGATGCAACATAAGTGTTTGTGAAGGTTGGATTGTTGTCAGTTACAGTCGCAACAAGTTGGCC